>JAJDBA010000199.1 GCA_029261675.1 Nitrospinaceae bacterium | reverse complement strand
ACTAAGCTCCACCCCCCACCCACCGCACGCATGGCCGTAGTCGTGACACGCTGCTTATAAACTCCCACCCACCCTCAGTAGCGATCTTTTGTGCCTGGGTCAAGGGGCGCATTGTATCGCTCCCTGCCTGTCACGCTGTTTGCGAAAAAAAGACCGCAAACAGTGCGCCAGTCAGTCCGCTCGCATAAGGAAAATTATGTTAAACTGAAGTTCCTGCCATTTTTACCTGATTGACTCCCAAAAAACAACGTAAACACAATATATTACATTGAAGCAGGAGTATATTTTGGTGCAACTTTGTAGTCATGTAAAATCGTATATAAATGTAAATTTCTCTTGACATATGTTAAATCTTTCTTTAAGCATGTAGTTATGTATATCATAACCGTGCCAAACAGGAATTCGCCGCCAGCCATTTTGCTCCGTGAAAGCTTTCGAGAGAAAGGGAAAGTTAAAAATCGTACCTTAGCAAATCTTTCAAAGCTACCGCCAGATTCCATCGAACTTCTCCGCAGATCAATCAAAGGGGAAAAATTTCTTTCTGCTGACAAATCTTTTGAAATAATTAAAGATGGTTCTCCAGCTCATGGCCACATTGACGCAGTCCTGACGGCAATGAAACGATTGAATTTTTCCAGTCTAATTTCGTCAAGAACCAGTCGTGAGAGAGATCTTGTTGTCGCAATGGTTGTTGCTCGCATCCTTGAGCCACAGTCAAAATTAGCCACAACTCAATGGTGGAAAGATACTACATTGCCTGAGATTCTTGGCATTTCCGATGCTGATGAGGATGATCTTTATGGAGCTATGGACTGGTTGCTTGGGCGACAAAAAGCTATTGAAAAAAAGATAGCTAATCGTCATTTAGAGAATAATGGATTAGCGCTGTATGATCTTACCTCAAGTTATTTCGAAGGAGAAACTTGTCCACTGGCGGCATTAGGACATAATCGAGATGGGAAAAAAGGAAAACTCCAGGTCAATTATGGTCTGCTGACGAATCGCTCTGGAATCCCTGTCGCTGTGTCCGTATTTAAAGGTAACATAGGCGATCCAACTACGCTTATGCCTCAGGTTGACAAAATGATTGATGAATTTGGAATTAATGAATTTGTTCTTGTTGGTGACCGGGGCATGCTGACCCAGAAGCAAATCGAGATCCTACAAGGAATTGAAGGAACAGATTGGATAGGCGCACTACGGCCTGAAGCTATTAAAAAAATATTCCAGGCCAATCCGGTTCAAATGAGTTTTTTTGACAAAAAAAATCTTTTTGAATTAAAACACCTAGATTTCCCTGGAGAGAGACTGGTTGCGTGTCGCAACCCAATACTTGCCCGCAGAAGGATGATCAAGAGGGAGAAATTACTTGAGGCAACCGTAAAAGAACTTCAAAAAGTGAGAAGAATGGTTCACAGGGGCCGTTTGCATGGGAAGAAAGAAATAGAAACACGCCTGCAAAAAATATTAAAAGGTTACCGAATAGGAAAGCATTTCCAATTCAACATATCTGGCAGTGGCTTCACTTATGAAATCAATGAAGCAAATCTTTTTGAAAAACTAACTGCAAAGGGTGGCAGTCAAGACCAAGTCGAAAACAGGATCAATCGAAGCCGGGGGCACATTGAAGCCATCAAGAAGAAGCTTGAAAAAGTCAGTCAGATGATAAAGCACGGCAGGCTTCATGGTAAAGACCTGATAGGTGTTCGTGTTGGTAAGGTTATCGGCAAGTACAAAATGGGCAAGCATTTTATTTTGAATATCTCTGATGATGATTTCACCTTTGAGGTGAATGCCAACAGTGTCAAAGAAGAAGCAGCCTTAGATGGTATATATATAATCCGCACCAGTCTTCCGGAAAGTCGCATGAGCGCTGATGATGCAGTTCGCAGTTACAAATTGCTTGGTCAAGCCGAACGAGCTTTTCGTTCATTTAAAACTGTAGACTTAATGGTTCGGCCAATTCGTCATCGACTTGAAAACCGTGTCCGTGCCCACATCTTCATATGCATGCTTGCATATTATGTATTATGGCATATGCAGGAAGCGTGGCGTCCTCTCTTGTTTGCCGATGAGGATCAAGAGGCAAAATTAACTCGTGATCCGGTTTCTCCAGCAATACGTTCTGAATCCGCATTGGAGAAAGTAAAATCCAAAAAAATAACGGATGGCTCACGAGTACACTCTCTTCGCACATTACTTCGCCATCTCAGTGCAATTGTTCGAGTAACATGCCAACAACGGGACGGAGAAGCAAATGCAACTTTCACAATGGACACGATACCGAATCCTACTCAGCAAAAAGCATTCGATTTACTTCAAGCAATTCATTTGTAGTCAGTTATGCGACACTCTGTTTTGAAGCAAAGTGTTGTAATTAAAGGAAAATTCGTTCTTTTTTCATGGGAACTTCAGTTTAGAACAGGTACAGCGCGACCCTGAAACCTATGTCGCAGATAAAGATTTTTTCGGTCACATTTATGCCTTCATGCTGCTGGGTCATTTTAAGGAAACTAAAGCCCATGATATCCTGATTGATATTTTCAGTCTGCCTGGGACGTTGGCCGATGATCTGTTTGGTGATTTCATCACAGGAAACGGCCCCATTGTCCTCCTGCGTACCTGCGGTGGGAAAACTGAAAAAATTAAAGAACTGATT
>JAJDBA010000198.1 GCA_029261675.1 Nitrospinaceae bacterium | reverse complement strand
CAGGTTGTTCGCGAAAACAAACTGCAGGAATGCTATATCCGCCCCATTGTTTTTCTTGGGGATAATAAAATGGGACTCAACCCTATAGGCGTTGATGTTCGTTGTGCCATTGCGGCATGGCCTTGGGGAACTTATCTTGGGGAAGACGGGCTCGACAAAGGAATCCGCGTACACGTTTCTTCTTTCACTCGACATCACGTAAATATCACTATGACCAAAGCCAAAGCCTGTGGATACTATATCAATTCCATTCTGGCCAAAGCTGAGGCCCACAGCAATGGATATGATGAAGGCATTTTGCTCGACCCCAGTGGCTTTGTAGCCGAAGGGTCTGGAGAAAATATTTTTATTTATTCTAAAGGCAAACTGCACACACCATCGCTTTCATGTTCAAACCTGGATGGGATCACGCGAGATGCGGTCATTCAAATTTGCCATGAACTCGGTATCGGAATAGAAGAAAGAAACATCACTCGGGACGAGTTGTATATCGCGGAAGAATTTTTTCTTACTGGAACTGCGGCAGAGATAACCCCTGTTCGCGAAATTGATAATCGCGTCATTGGTTCCGGCAAAAAAGGACCCATTACAGATAAAATCCAGCAAACCTTTTTCGAGATAGCCCGCGGCTCTAACGCAGATTTCCGCAAATGGCTCACTCCGGTTTAAAACAGATTTTATCTAATAAACAATGATCCTTTAGCTTGTCAATTAGGTTTATAAGTCTTATTTCAATATTGTAAACCTGATCAACCCCTAAATTTTTCTGGAGAGTATGATTCATGCCCATTTATGAGTACGAATGTGATAAATGCGGAGTTACCTTTGAGGCCATGCAGGCCATCTCGGCTAAACCTCTGAAAACCTGCAATGGCTTGGGCTGCGATGATAAAGGTAATGGCAAAGTACGCCGAATCGTTTCCGCATCCGGGTTCATTCTCAAAGGTTCCGGGTGGTACACTTCCGAATACCCTTCTGAAGCCCGCAAAAAAGGCTGGGAACAAGAGGGTAAACAATCCAAAGGCAGTGACGCTGCTGCGGCCCCTGCTCCGGCGGCTGACGCAAAAGCCCCAGTAGCAGAAAAAAAAGCCAAAGCCGAACCCGCCCCAGCCCCGGCAAAAAAATCAACAGCCAAAAGCCCTTATTCCGGTGGGAAATCGAAAAAGGCCAAGGGTTCCAAATAGCCCAAGCCTATGAAAGAACCCGATCGCATCCATCAAAATATTTTCTTTTCCGTCATTGATGGATTAATTCTGGTTTCGCCTTCGCTTTCGATTTTGCATAGCAATCTGGCCATTGAAGACATGTTCCACAAATCCAGGGACGCCATTGCCAACCGGCCCCTGGAAGAACTTTTTCCAAGACAACCGCAAATTATCGACAAGGTTCGCAAGGTACTTGTAACAGGAGCCTGCTACCACGATGTGGAGGCAAAGGGAGCACGAAAAACGGCCGCGATACAATTTCCTGTCAACCTAACTCTATCGCCTTATCTTGAATCTGACGACACCATTCAGGGTGTCATAATATTGATAAAAAATATGAGTCTGATCCGGGAACTGGAAGAACAACAACGACCCGCAGATCATCTAACTAATCTGGGTGCCTTGGCAATGGGCCTAGCACATGAAATTAGAAACCCACTGGGGGGCATCCGCGGCTCCGCACAATTGCTACGTCAGGACATCCGAAAAACAGCGCACCACGAATACCTCGATGTGGTCATAACCGAAGTCGACCGCATTAACCAGTTGGTCAAGCGCATGATGGATCTGGCCCGACCTGTTGAGATAAAACTGAAAGATACGAATATTCACAAAGTGCTCGAAGATATCCTAATACTGGAAAAAGAAACCTTCGCGCGCAAAAATGGTCGGTTTCAGCAAATCTACGACCCAAGCCTGCCTCTCATTGAAGCCGATGAGGACCAACTGAAACAGGTTTTTCTGAACCTGATTAAAAATGCTATCGAAGCCTCTCCAAAAGGTGGCATCCTGCAAATTGTCACCCGAGTCAGTTCAGGCTTTGCCGTGAAAACCCCTATTGCAAGTGTTCCGAGAAATAATATAGCCGTGGAAATCATCGACTCGGGAGAAGGCATGGACGAAGAAACACAGAAAAAACTGTTCACGCCCTTTCATACCACTAAAAGCAAAGGCAGCGGACTGGGTTTACCCATCTCTCTAAAAATTGTCGAAGACCATCACGGAAAAATTAAAATCACTTCTGAAAAAGGACTGGGAACCACCGTGCAAGTTTTTCTTCCGATCCGGCAGAGGTGATAAAATAATAAAATGAATCCACATAAAATTCTTATTGTCGATGATGAAGAAAATATTCTCTGGGTCCTGAAAAAAGGCCTGGAAAAAAGTAATTACATCGTCGACACAGCAACCAGCGGCGAAAAAGCTCTGGAGCAACTCCATAAAAATAAATACCTCATGATGTTTTCAGATATTTTCATGGAAGGCATCAGTGGGCTCGAGTTGATGGAGCAGTCCCGACAAATTTGCCCGGAACTTAAAATCGTGATGATGACCGCTCAGGATTCCATGAACAATACCATCGAGGCAATGCGCCTGGGAGCCTACGACTACCTTTCTAAACCCTTTGACTTCGATGATGTCTACAAACTTTTAGAAAAAGCGGAAGCCGCACACGCCCATTCTCAGCCTGAAGAAGTAAAAGTTTCAGACAGCCTGCCCACTTCAGCAGACAACGATGCCATCATCGGCAAAAGCAAAAGCATGCAGGAAATTTTTAAGACCATCGGCAAGTCTGCCGGCTCCGATTTATCCATCCTCATTACAGGTGAAAGTGGGACGGGTAAAGAGATGATCGCCAGCACTCTGCACCACTATTCACAAAGAAAAGACAAACCCTTCATCTGTATCAACTGCGCCGCCATTGCCAGAGAACTTCTGGAATCGGAATTATTTGGTCACGAACGCGGCGCGTTCACCGGTGCAGTAGAAACAAAAATCGGAAAATTTCAGCAAGCCGATGGCGGCACTCTATTTCTCGATGAAATTGGAGATATGGAACTGCAACTGCAAGCAAAGATACTGCGCATCTTGCAAGACAATCAATACTATCGAGTCGGGGGTAAAGAACCACTACGCTCAAATGTACGTATCATTGCAGCAACCAACCAGAACCTTCTCGATATGATGGAACTGAAAAAGTTTCGCGAAGATTTATATCACCGCATCAACGTCATTCATATCGATATGCCGCCCTTGCGGGAAAGACTCGAAGACGTACCCCTACTGGCAAATCATTTTATCCGCCGCTACTCAAAGTCATTGGCCCGTGGAACGGTATACTTGTCTGACGATGTTGAGCGCATCCTGAGTAGCTATCACTGGCAGGGAAACATTCGAGAACTGGAAAACGTTATTAAACGTGCGGTGATGTTGGCCCTTTCCGGCCCTATCCTACCGGAACATCTACCACCACACTTTCAGGAAGAAGGCGATTCCCCCAGTCAATGGGATGACCGTCTGAACCAACTCATCCGCGACTTTCTGCAAAGTAACAACGAAGAGGGGATGTTATATGACACGCTCATACAAAAGGTAGAAAAACATCTTTTTGAAATTATTCTAGGTACTCATTCCGGCAAACAAATCGCCGCCGCCAAATCTCTAGGCATCAATCGCAATACACTGAAACGAAAAATCGATACCATGCAAATCAAAATAAAAAAAGGTCGCATTCAGTAAACCAGAAAGATATGCCCGTGCAAACTCAATGTATTCTTTCCGTTAAAAGTCCGCTCGGCCCTCCGATTGAAATCCTTAAGCATATTTTCCCCGCGCAATCCAACAAACCGCGAGTTTCATTTGTAACAGGACTCCACGGCGATGAGCTGGAAGGCCTCTATATTTGCCATAGGCTGATGCAATACCTGAAAGAATTGGAAGCCACCAACCCAAACGCCTTTCAAGGAGAAATAAATATTTACCCAGCGGTGAACCCTCAGGCATTAGAAAGTTCCACGCGGCTCTGGCCTTTTTTTTCGTTGGATATCAACCGCACTTTCGGTCCAGGCCAAAGCCCCTCTCTCGCTGTTGAAGCATCACAAACGCTACTCAAGGATTTACAATCGTCCTCCGACATCGTTATCGATATCCATTCCAGCAACCTTCACTTGATGGAGTTGCCACAAATACGAATCATCAAAGATTATGAAAAAAAGCTGCTACCGCTGGCAAAAAAATCCAACGTAGATTTGATATGGGTTCACCCCAACGCAGAAATATTCGAAGCAACTTTGGGGTTTAATCTGAACCGCGCAAAAATTCCTACTCTGGTCATAGAAACCGGAATTTGCCATCGCATCCACCAAAATAGGGGTGATCAGATTTTCAATGGGATGTTGAACCTCCTGCATTACACGGGGACCCTCAATATCACCCCACCAACCGAAAAAGTTACAGAATCCAAACAGGTCCAACCCGATCAAGTCGCGATGGTGCAGGCATCCTACTCAGGGTTATTCATCAAACAGGTAGAAGTGGGAGAAATTCTTAAAAAAGGCGATAGACTTGGCAAACTAATCGACCCTGTCACAGGCAACGTACTGGAAGAAATTGTGAGCCCCTGTTCTGGGTTATTGTTTACGCTTCGCGAGCATCCCCTAGCCCATAAAGGTTCACCCCTGGTCCGCATTGCCAAGAATTTGAGTGAGCGATGAAAGAAAAAATACTCACATTACCCAATCCGTTTGGGGGCGACCTTGAACTTTATAAAAACACCTGGGGAAAATCCGGCGAGCCCTTATCCATCGTCAGCGGATTACAAGGAGACCATTTGAATGGATTGTTCTTGAATTCCCACCTCACGCAATTTCTAGACAGCATTGTGGAAGGCCTTGATCCTCACTACACTTTAACCGGGCAGGTACAAACGTTCCCCGTGGTCAATGCCAACGCCGTGCGATCTGGCTCTCGTCTTTGGCCATTGGATGGAATGGATATGGACCTCGCTTTTCCTGGCAATCCTGACGGCGAAACTGCCGAAGCCATCGCCTCGACTATTTGGCAACATACAAAGGACTCGTTCTGGGGAATTATTTTGCAATCCGCGCCACCGCATTATGAAGATGCCCCTCATATCCAAACCTATAAGCCAGATGGAAGAGTAAAAAAAATGTGCAAGGATTTACAAATAGAAACTGTGCTTCGGCAAAAAGAATCATCGACCCAAAAAGTCAACCTGTTCCACCAATGGCAGGATCTATCTTCGGTAATAATGTCAGCAGGATCACCAAGGACTATCAATCCAAAACAATGTGAAATCCTCTTTCAAGGCATCTTGAACTTTATGAAGGCCGAAGGAATATTGAAAGATCACCGCAACAAAAAGCCAGAGCATAAAACCAAAACTCGATTTTATCAATCCGATGAAGAATTAGCGGTACGATCCACAACCGCAGGAATGTTTCTTAAAGAAGTAAAAGTCGGCAGCCACTTAAAGCAGGGACAAAAAATCGGCGAGGTTCGCGACATATTTAGTGGCAAAAGGCTGGAAGAGATCACGGCACCAGAAGACGGCCTGCTCATAACCCTGCGACAATACCCCATTATCTACGAGAAAGAACCCATGGCTATTATCCTAACAACAAAAAAATCATGGCGGGAATATCTCCCATGGCCTCGTTAAAAGCAAAACACATTAATTACAAATGGATGCAGATGAACACCGATAAAAACTCCCCCTTCGCACGTCATCGCGAACGACCAGCGGGAGTGTGGCGATCCAGACTTAATATTATTCCACTTTGTTGGTAAAAAAAGGAGACTCCATTACCCCACATCTAGAAGCTTTAAGGTGATCGTTCGCTTTTTGGGTTCTGACCTATAGGCCGCCGGGCCTCCCGGCTAGACGTGCATCATGAAAAGAATCATGCCACCCAGGCAAAGACCTGTGCCCGTTAAGGTCATAAGAGTACCGCGAAGTGTTTTAGGTTTGACCATATCCGATTTGCGCTTGCCATAGCGGTTGCGTGGATCTTTGAGAAACTCCTGGTCTTTTCTTTCCAGACGACTGCAGGTATTGAGTATAAAAGCTCCCAGCAAAAACAAAACAATTGCCCAAACCTGTTCGATCACAAGAATATCCATCCGTCACTCCAAACCTTTTTAAGTCTATTACGTGGATAGCCCAGTATAGCAATTAACTCTTAACAAACAAATAGTTATAATACGCAAAAGGTTGATGCTCAGCATAGGATGCGCTAAACTTTAAGATGAAAGACATTGCCAAACCGCCTTTTCCCCCATGAACGCTGCTAAAACGATTAAAGACCCTATCCTCATTCAGAATGACTTCGGTTACCGTTACTCTATCGAACCTTTTTTGTTGGCCGATTTTGCGCAATTGCTCCCTAGCCAGAAAGTTCTCGACATCGGGACCGGTTGCGGCATCATC
>JAJDBA010000197.1 GCA_029261675.1 Nitrospinaceae bacterium | reverse complement strand
CAATGGGGGGCACCCCGACACGAATATTAATAACATTGGGGATATCCAAAAAAATTTCGGCTTCGTTTCTCGATCAGTTGTACAAAGGGATTCACAAAATTTGCGAGCTTTACAATATTGAACTTTTTGGTGGAGACACCGTTTCATCGCCCCATTGTTTTTTTATTAACGTCACGATAATTGGCGAGACCCAAAAGGGAAAACTTTTCACTCGAAAAGGCGCAAAAAAGGGCGACCTGATTTTCACGACGGGGACATTGGGAAACTCCAGCCTAGGATTAAATATACAATCTGGCAAAAAATGGAAGTGCTCTGCAAAATCAAAAAAATATCTTCTAGAACAACACCTCACTCCCATTCCACGATTAAAAGAAAGTCAATTGCTGGCACGATCCACCTGCAAAATAAATTCCATGATAGATATAAGTGATGGGCTCGTGCAAGATCTCCATCACATCTGCAAACAATCTAGGACTGGAGCTATAATATATGAAGAAAAACTGCCGCAATCGCCTGCATTATCAAAAGTTTGTACCGACAACAACTTAAATCCTGCACCTTTCATTTTAAACGGTGGTGAAGATTATGAATTATTATTTACTTTGCCATCCGATGGTGTTAAAAATTTGTGCAGGCAGTTTAAAAAGGCCGAAGCGCTTGTGACACATATTGGGGAGATCACTCAACAGTCAGAAAAAGTTTCTCTTTTAAAGAAAAATGGAAAAAGAGAAATTCTCCTTCAATCATCCGGTTTTAATCATTTTTAACATCACCGGTTACAATAAATTGCCACTATCGAAATTCATGCAATTCGATAAACAAGTGCCAGCCAAACTTGAGGTTTTTTAAAAATTTTGGACGACTCATTATTTCCACGGTCGCTATTACTCCTGTTTCTGTTTTCTTGCTCAGCCTTTTTTTCGGCATGCGAAGTCGCTTTCTTTTCACTCAATCCTCTCCAACAAAAAGAGATGGAAGAACAAAAAGGGCGTTCCGGCCGTTTGGTTCATTCCCTCCTTCAAAAACCACGTGAACTGTTGATCACTATTTATATTGGTAACGAACTGGTCAACATTGGTATTTCTGTTGTCATCACTTCCATCACGATTACCTTATTTGGAAGCATCGGTGTAGGAATTGCTATTGGTGTTGGCACTCTACTACTACTATTCCTTGGAGAAATTGTACCTAAAAGTATTTCCCTGAAATATGCACAACCTTACGCTCTGTTTGCAGCTTATCCCCTAAAGGGATTTGCCAATATCGTTCAACCTGCGCAAAAATTATTCAACTCCTGGACGGAAAGGATAATGCGCTCCATTGGCATCTTGACTCATTCCGAAAAAGAATCCTCCATTTCCGATGAAGAATTCCGCACCATGGTTCAAGTAGGCGAAGGCGAAGGGGTTATCGATTCTGATGAAAGAGATTTGATCCAAAAAGCAATCGCATTTGGGGAAACAACCGTGGGCGAAGTTATGACGCCTAAAATTGATATGTTCACGGTAAACATCAATGATAGCCTTGACGAAATTCTCCCCAGAATTATTGCGAATTTTCATTCCAGAGTCCCGGTGTATGGAAATGATGATGAAGAAATATTGGGCATTCTTTTCACCAAAGACCTGACACGCCTCAAACATTTACCAAGAGAAAAGGTGAATTTGAAGGGCATACTTCATCCCGCTGTGGTTGTTCCCAAAACCAAAATGATTAAAGAGATGCTCGAAGAATTCAGAAAAGTAAAGAGGCATATGGCAATTGTTCTGGATGAGTACGGAAGCGTATGTGGCCTTGTGACATTGGAAGATATCATCGAAGAATTGGTTGGCGAAATTGATAGTGAAATGCGAAGAGATGAACAACCTCTGTTAGAAATCAACGAAAATCAATTCAGAATTTCGGGGGCCTACAACCTTGCGGAATTTAATGAATTTTTCAAAAGCGAATTACCAGAAGGAGATTACGATACGGTTGGCGGCTTGGTTTTTGGACTGTTTGGCCGAATTCCTCGATCCGGAGAATCAACAACAGTGGATCACTTTAAATTCCGCGTAGAAAAAATGAAGGGTTCAAGAATTCTTAACCTCCATCTAACGCTCCTCAAACGATCGGACACATCCCCTGCGCCAGGTGAGTCGGAACCCATTAACAGTGCAACAACATAATGGATCCTACAACCACAATTTTTTGGGTACTAATCGCTGTAATGCTTGAGGCCTTTTTTTCTGGTTCCGAAATTGGAATGGTCTCAGTCAATCGAATTAAAATGAAGCAACTCGCAGAAGAGGGAAATTCTGCCGCACAATCCGTTTTAAATCTTCTAGACAATCCCGAAAAGCTTTTCACAACAACATCGTTGGGCACCAACCTCGCGATGGTGACCAGCACGGCTATATTCACCGCATTCATGGTTTCTCAGTTTGGTGCATTCGGCGAGTGGATGGCCATGGTAATTATTTTCCCTCTCGTATTTTTTGGCGGCGAAATCATACCTAAAGTAATTTTTCAGAATCGCGCTGACAATCTCATGTTGATAATGATCTATCCCTTGAATCTTTTTTATAAGATCATGAGCCCTTTTATTAACTGGCTATCTAAAACATCGCAAAGCCTAACCAATCGGGTTCCAGAAGGCATAACAGAGAAGACATTTACTTTCAGTCGTGATCAGTTAAGAAAGGCATTGAGCCTGGACTCACAAACTGTGGATCTTGGCACCACCGAAAAGAAAATAATTCACAACATATTTAACTTCGGCGAACTCACCGCAGAGCAATGCATGGTGCCTCTTGTTCAAATGACAGCCATCAAGGATACCGCTACACTGCAAGAAGCACATGAGATAGCAAATGACTCCGGGTTCTCCCGTCTCCCGGTTTTTCATGAGCGAATGCATAATTTGATAGGCATTCTAAATGCTTTCGACCTGTTGGATCAGGAGATGGATAGCTCTCCTATCACAGCCTTGGTCCGGCCGACTCACTACATTCCGCCGAATAAAAAAATTGACGACTTGTTGAAAGAATTACAACAAGGTGGTTTGCATATGGCTTTTGTGGTCGATGAATATGGCGGGTGCATCGGCCTCGTCACCATAGAAGATCTCCTTGAAAGAATAGTTGGCGAAATTGAAGATGAATATGACAAGCCCGAAAAACTATACGAGCCCTATGCAGAAGGAGGGTTTCTGGTCGAGGGTAATACTGAAATAAGCGTCCTAAACGAAACATTAGGTTGGGATTTACCAGGAGGCGACTTCGAGACTATTGCCGGACTAGTGATTAATCGGCTGGAAAAAATTCCGCATCCTGGCGACCAGATTCTTGCTGGCTCTTATCGTCTGACCGTCAAAGACTCAAGTAAAAGAAAAATTCAATCGCTCATCGTCAGAAAGCTGGAAGATACTGAGATTGAGTTCATCTCTTAGTGAGATAGGCCCACTATCCTGAGCAGGAACTGACCGAATGCGGAGACATGCCGCATCCCCCAAAAAGCCGAAACTAAGGCTGGAAATGACTGACTCCTGCCAAACCTATTATTTTCTTAAACGTCCTCATGGGTATAGACAAGTTTGAGAAAATTATTTTTATATTGTTTTTTTTGAATATCTAGGGAACCATTAAAGGATATCCATCTAAATCGAGTAACACCATAGACACATTGACACCAATTGATCAAAAGCTTGTTTTTCAGAATATTCTGAAAAAGCGCAACTGATTTAATGACTCCATTATTCTTCAAATAGAAAATCTCAAATAAATTATGTGACACAAAAAAGATTCACCGAGTCTTTAAAGACAAGGGCATCTATAAATGTTTGAACCTATTTCAACAGAAAATCAGATTTCAGGATTATATGACTCTGGTCTGGTAGGTCTTTCCTACATAATTGCTGTTATTGCCTCATATACTGCTTTGGACATTGCTATCCGTATTAGTGAAAGCTTTGGGATTTCCAGAAAATTCTGGGCAAGTGGTTGCGCTTTTGCAATGGGCTGTGGAATCTGGTCGATGCATTTCACTGGTATGTTGGCCTACCAATTACCCTTTAAGGTCACCTATAATATCTGGATCACCCTTCTTTCTATTATCATTGCCGTTTTATCCTCCGGCTTCGGCCTTTTTATAGCCAACAGAAATCGAAAGTCAAAATCAGATATCGCTGTAGGAGGTCTGGTTATGGGGGTTGGAGTTGCCTCCATGCACTATACCGGGATGATGGCCATGGAATTCAACGGATCGATGGACTATCAACCTTATTTATTTGTATTATCTATCTTAATTGCAGTTATTGCTGCGACAGCTGCCTTATGGTTAATAATTTATATTACTGAAAAAAAATCTGATTTTAAAATAGGGCTAAAATTCATTGCCGCGCTGGTGATGGGTTTAGCAGTATTTGGCATGCATTATACAGGGATGGAAGCCACTCACTATACTCTTGATAGCGGCATACTCTCGGACTATCAAATCACTGCAGATGCACGGCTGTTTGCATTTGCGATTTCTAGCTCAACCCTTCTCATTTTCTGTTTGGCGATCATAGCCTCCATAACACATAAAGAATTTCATCTCTTAAAGGGTGCTAAGGATGAGTTAGAAATATTAGTGACAGAAAGAACCAAAGAGTTAGAACGAAGTAACTATGCCCTACAGGAGTTTGCTTCGATGGCCTCCCATGATTTACAAGAACCCCTTCGTAAAATAAAACACTTTGGAGAAGAGCTAAAAGATGGAGCCAACAATTTAGACGAGGAAAGCGAACAAAATCTGAGCCGCATACAACAAGCCGCAGAAAGGATGCAAACATTAATATCAGATTTGCTGAAATACTCTCAAGTAAAAACTACATCAGAACCATTTAAACAAATTGACTTGCGAAAAATTGTGGACGAAGTAATAGAAAATTTAGAAGAAAGAATATTGGATACTCAGGGAAGCATTATCATTGAAAACCTTCCAAAGTTGGATGCCGAAGCCTTTCAAATGAGAGAGCTTTTTCAAAATCTTATTGGCAATGGCCTAAAATATCATCGGGAAGGTGTCCCTCCGATCATTAAAATAAAAAGTACTGAAAAAGAAAACTGGGAAATCTCCATTGAAGACAATGGCATCGGTTTTGATCAACAATACGTTGAAAAAATTTTCATGCCATTTCAACGATTACACGGGAGAAGTGCTTTTGAAGGAACGGGACTGGGACTTTCAATATGCCAGCGAATAGTAGAACATCACAAAGGAACCATCAACGCTCAAGGCTTGCCAGGTAAAGGTTCAAAATTTTCCATTACCCTACCGAAAATATTTGTATGACTCACTATATCCCTCTAATATTTTCCAATTCCTGATACGCTGCTTGGATTTCCAGGAACTTCAAATGTGCTTCTTCTACGGCTTTTTCACCTTCGTGAGCGACTCGATCGGGATGGCACTCGCTAATGAGACTTCGATAAGCTTTTTTCACTTCTTCATTTGAAGCATCTGATGAAATTTTTAAAATATGATACGGGGTTTTGATTATTTCCAGAGAATATTTTACTCTGATTTTATTATGCTGGCCATAAGACAAACCCAAAAGAAGAACAACCTCCTTTAGCAAGCTTTCCGCTCCTTCGTCCAAGCTATTTTCTACTAAAGAAATCTGGTAACAAAGTGCGAGTAGTAAAAGGTTATAATTATTCTGGCAGGATTTTTTATACTCTTTAACAAAGGGGGCTATATCTGGCTTTTTATTTTGTACTTCACGGATTAAGGGATCAATAGCCTTAAAATCTGCAATCCCAAAATCCAAATTTTTAATAAAAAACTTGTGAATGATTTGAATCTGACTTTGCGTTAAAGGACCCTTCACTGTTCCTATCCGGGTCAGAATTATCACCAGAGAGGTTATAAAATCTGCCTTATTATGAATACCAGGCAAACTTTTTTGCAGTTTTTTTTGAAATTTTTTCGCAAGAAAATATTCAGCAGCACCACCCACAACAGCACCAAAGGGACCACCTCGTAAGAACCCTAAACCCGCACCCATCCACCAAGACATATTTTGAAATTTTATTAGTAATACTGATTTATAAAATTATATGATCAACAATGACCTTTTCTGTGCCTGAATTTATTATACTAAATATCTATATATTAAATTATCAATGGAGAGAATAAATGGTAAAACATATTGTAATGTTCAAATTAACCGAAAAAACTACCGAAAACATGGAGCAAGCAGTTGATTCCCTAAAAAGTCTGGAGGGAAAAATTGAAACTTTGCAATCAATCGAAATTGGAACCGATTTTCTCGAATCGGAGAGAAGCTATGACATTGTACTCACTGCACATTTTAAAGACCGAGACGGATTAAATATATATGCCAACCATGAGAACCATTTACCCGTAGTCAAAATAATGCGATCTTTATGTTCATCCGTAGTCGTCGTCGATTATGAGATAAATTAATGCCGTTGTCATTCCTGGATGGATGAATTTCACTGAAAAACCCATTGAGAGCAAGAAATCGAGTCGATTTTGGCAAATAAAGGCTTGTACTTTAATTTTTCAAGTGATAAAGTTCTAAAAATTTTCCCCTACTGGGTGAAAATTCCCGGGTTCCTTTCCACTGGATTCGCCTTTGAGTACCACAAACAGGAGGTTCGATAATGGCGACGAAGAAAAAAGCAAAAAAGTCAGCAAAAAAGAAAACTCCCGTTAAGAAAAAAACCGCAAAGAAGGCGGTAAAAAAGAAATTGCCCGCGAAAAAGAAAATATCCAAAAAAGCGGTGAAAAAGAAAGCTGCGGCTAAAAAAGTCAAAAAAGCCAGTAAACCTGCGGCTAAAAAGTCAAAGGCAAAAAAAGCTCCTGCCAAAAAGAAAACAACGAAAAAGACTTCGGCCGTAAAGAAAACCAAAGCAGCATCAAAAAAAGCAACGCCTAAAAAAACAACAACGAAAAAGACGACAACCAAAGTTAAAACTACTCCGGCAAAAAAAGCGGATTCGTCTACAGCTGTAAAAAAACCAAAAAAGAAACTACGGGCACTTCCAAAGCTAGGGCCTGAGACCCTGAAAATAAGGGAGCGGTTACTCGCAAAACGAAGTGAGCTATTAAAGTTAATTCAGTCTTCGCAATCTTTGGAGAGGGATGCCGGGGATCTAACTTTCAGCAATGAAATTGATCTTGCTTCAAGTTTAGAGGGAAGAGAAATGCTCTTTCAACTAACCAGCCGAGACCGCAATGAGCTACGATTGATTGAGGATGCTTTGTTTCGAATAGACGAAGGAACTTTTGGCGCATGCGAATCCTGCGAGGAACAAATAAGTCTGAAAAGGTTGCAGATCATGCCTCTCACTCCCTTATGCATCTCATGTCAGGAAGCTGCTGAAAACGTATAATTTTA
>JAJDBA010000196.1 GCA_029261675.1 Nitrospinaceae bacterium | reverse complement strand
CGAGCCGCAAAGCGGCGTGGCGATCCAGCTTTAGTGGATTCTACTTTGTCATCCTGATTAAATCGAAGGAGGGAGGAAAATGCAGATGCAGTCAAGAAAAGATCTGACCCCTTAACCTTATCGTGGAGAATCTATCTTGGGCAATGATGGCCTCAGATTGTAAAATATTGAAATAAATAGTAAGGATAATTAATTTGCGGGATGCCGAATTATTGCGACAGCATTATTTCTAATTGACTAGCTTGATAAGGATGAAATTTTTTGAGGTAATTAATTTGCCCTTGGATGCTTCTCTTTTGTGACGAGCACTCTATAGGAATCATTTTAGACTTTTTTAAGTAAAATTGATGCACACGAGCACGAAGGTTATTCCTATATATTTTGGGTAATGAAATTTTACCACCACTGATGATTAATTTATTTACTGTTTGATGTCGAATCCTAGACTCAACTTTACATTTCTTCCCTTTCAACTTTGTGCCTTTTTGTAGGCACATTACAGCTAAACCCCTAAATAACTGAGTAAGGTTTTCTTTGGTAAGTGTCTGATTTGTTGACAAGGTAAAATCGTCAATATAGCGCGAGTACCCAACGTTTTGCTGATGTAGTTTTTTTAAAAGAAGGTGTTCAGTGTTCCAGAAAACTAATTGAGCGAGATAAGGGCTGTTTCCCCATCCCTGTGGTAGTTCATCCTGATAACTTGTCAAACGGGTTAGCAAAGTTGCAACATCTGGCGCAAAAGGAAAGAAGTATTGCCAGATATTCCGAATGGTCAATTCATTCACGCTTGGAAAAAAACCAGCAATATCAGCAGAAATAATTAGTCTTTTGCCTTGGTGAAGCTTGGCATTTGCAATATGATTGCGGTTTGTCCCATTCGAATTATTTTTCAAACCCCCGTATAAATAATTTGGATAGTAAACCGTACTTAATATTTTTCTGTTTATGCTTTTATGTATTTTCTTGAGTACAGGGGAGCCGCTATGCGTAAGTCTAATGGAACCATCAGACTTTTTTTCTGTTTTCCCTTTTCTCCAATTCAGATCAATATTTTTCGAAACATCTTGGAGCAAGGTCCAATCTATTCCTAGAAATTTTGCTAGGGATTCGGGGCGAGAAATCGAAGGCGCGTTAGGTTGAGGTTGGAAATCTTTCGTCATTATTCAATAACTCATTAATTAAAGACCTTAATTGTTTGGTGATCTCATCTTCTTTTTTTTGCTTTTTGGTAGGCTCAGAAGCAAGCAAAATTATGACGCTGGGTGGTACATTTAAGGCTTGACCTAATTGGGATAGGTTTTCGAGACTCAGCTCACGTTTATTTCGCTCGATCAAAGAAAGATGCGAAACAGACATTTCCACTATTTCAGCTAAAGCTTCAAGGGTGAGTTTTTGATGGCGCCGAAACTTACGGATTGTAGGCCCAACATTCATTTTTCACTCCGAAGCATAATTATTGAAGAAAAGGCTCGCACATTATTTTAGTTTCTCAAGGAGCAAAACGATCCACGGTAGCTTGTCAAGAGTTTTACCAATCAACTTTAGCGCCGCATAAAGATCGAGTTGACTTTTGTCTTTCTCGATCTCACGGTCAAGATCCCTAATCGTTTCATTGAGACACTTTGTTAATTTTGCATCGGTTCCCGTGTGACTTGCCGCAAGACAAATTTTTAATGTCCTGCGGACTTTCTTTAACGAATCTTTTTTTAACATCTAGATTCCCTCCAGTAGGTTGCCATGTATGATGCTTCATTGCACCTGCTGCGGGATGCAACTGGACCGACTGGGTGGAAACCGATACTACGAGCCATACTCCACTGCTGCAAAATATAATATGAAGGGAAACTTTATCTCATCCCAATCTTAAGGGGCGGGAATACTTTTTCCAACATATCAAGGATCGTGCAGTCAAAAAGACACCTTGCGGTGTCGGCCCACAAATGCAGGCCTAGAATACCAAGTCCAGTTTATTGATTCGTATAAAGAGCACTCATGCGATTCGCATGACCATTAGTTTTAGCTTAACAGAATTTGACGCAGAGTCAAATTTTATTTTAAAGCAAAAAGCATTTTGGAAATTTATAGATTATTGAAAGCTTCTTTTTCGGTGGGGTAAATATTGAAGTGGTCGCCCATTGCGGCGATGTCGATGACTTCCTGGACTGGGGGTTGCAGTTCGCAGAATAAAAGTTGCAGGTGAAAGCTTTCCAGCATTTGAGATAAGTGTATGAAGCTGGTTAATCCACTGCTGTTGATATATTCCAGATCTTTGCAATTTACAATAAACGGGGTGAAGTTTGCTTCGAGATATCCTTCCAAAATGGTGTTGAACTCATTGGAAGTTTCCATATCGATCCGCCCTTTGAGGGACACGACAAAGGCGTTGTTTTTCATTTCTCCTGTTATCTGCATTGCACTCTCCTGATTTTTTTAATTCTTCGAACAATAACCATTATAGGTCAATAAGAGTATAATTTGAAGATATGGTCGAACTTGTTCTCATTACCCATTTTCTGATTATCTTGTTTGTTCTTGTCGGGTTCCCGGTCGGGCTCAAATACAATAACCGTTTATTCCGCATCATTCATGTCTGTGTGCTTATATTTATTTCCGCATTGATGGTTTTGGGCAAGCCTTGTCCTTTAACGATTCTCGAAGAGTCGCTCAGGGGCGGTGCTGTTTATCAAGGTTCTTTTATAGCGACATGGCTGAACCGAATCATCTATCTGGAAGGTATGGATTCTGGATTCGTGGTTTATATGGCAGTGGCGTTCACCGTTCTAGTGGCATCCTCCTTTTTCTGGAAACCTCTCCGCCGATGGAGTGCCTCCGTCTAGAAGCTTGAGGGCTTTTGTTTTGGAGAATGGGAATAGACCTACCGCCCCCCACGCTAGTGGGTTGCCTAGCATGGTAGTGGGTGGTAGAATTGCCGGATCTCAGTAGAACCCCGAACGGGGTTTTTGCATCTAAACCATAATAAACACAGTAATTAGGTGAAAGTTCAGCATGACGATTCAATTTACAAAAATGAGTGGCCACGGTAACGATTTCATCATCATCGACAACCGTGTGCCTGTGATGGAAGACAGTAAGAAAGTCGATTTCGTCAAACGGGTCTGTGACCGAAAAATGTCTATCGGAGCCGATGGGGTTATTTTTGTCGAAAATTCAGACAAGGCCGACATCAAATGGGATTTCTATAACGACGATGGCTCGTCTGCCGAAATGTGTGGCAATGGCGGTCGGTGTGTTGCGCGTTATGCGGTGGAAAAAGGGATTGCCTCGGCGGAACTGACTCTTGAAACGTTGGCGGGGGTCATTGGCGCGAAAGTAGATGGTGCCAATGTGCGGGTCAAGCTGACTGCGCCTGAAAACCTGCGCAAAGATATTGCTGTGGATTTGAACGGTGCCCATTACCAGATCGACAGTCTCAATACAGGTGTGCCGCACGCGATCATTTATTCGGAAAACGTTGAAGAAAACAATGTGAAGGAAGTGGGCAATGGAGTTCGTTTCCACGATGCGTTTGCTCCGTCAGGAACCAATGTCAACTTTGTCGAGAAGGTCGGCGACCATGCTTTGAAGGTGCGCACTTACGAGCGCGGTGTTGAAGATGAGACGCTGGCTTGTGGCACGGGTTGTGTGGCTTCGGCTTTGCTTTCGTCTTATAAAAATTTAGTGCAACCTCCGGTTGAAGTGGAAACACGTGGAGGGGAGATTTTAAAAGTAGATTTCGAGTCCGCAAACGGAGCGGAGGTGACTGATGTCTACCTCGAAGGACTTACTCGAATTGCCTTTGAAGGCACTCTTAAAGAATACTAATCATTACCAGGAAAAATTATGTTTGAAGGATCTTATGTTGCGATAGTCACTCCGTTCAAAGACGGCAAGGTAGATACGGCCGCTTTGAAAGGATTGATTGAGTTTCACATTGAGAATGGAACCAGCGGTATTGTTCCCTGTGGCACCACTGGGGAATCAGCAACATTGGTTCATGCGGAACACGAAGAGGTTATTGGTATCACCGTAGAAACCTGTGCGGGTCGGGTGCCTGTGCTTGCGGGTACGGGGTCGAACGCCACGCACGAAGCGATTAAACTGACGCAAAGTGCAGAAAAGCTCGGTGCCGATGGGGCGTTGCTCATCACGCCTTATTACAACAAGCCGACACAAGAAGGCCTTTATCAGCATTTCACTGTTGTCGCACAAGAAACCAAACTGCCCGTCGTTCTTTACAATGTGCCGGGTCGAACGGCGATCAATATGTTACCGGCAACGGTGGCACGGCTGGCGAAAATTGAAAATATTGTGGGCATCAAAGAAGCTTCGGGCGATCTGGTGCAGATCAGTGAAATCATTCAAGCTTGCGACTCAGACTTTTCCGTTATATCTGGAGAAGATGCACTCAACTGGCCGATTATGGCTTTGGGCGGTAAAGGGTTTATCTCTGTCACCGCGAATATCGTTCCAGACAAATTCGCCCAGCTTTATAAAGCCGCGAGTGAAGGGGATGTTGAAACCGCACAGTCTTTGCATTACGAGTTGCTGAAACTCAACGACGTTATGTTTGTAGAGACGAATCCTATCCCGGTTAAAGCCGCGCTTGCCCTTATGGGTCGCGTAGATAACGAGTTCCGTTTGCCGCTTTGTCCGCCGTCTGACGACAACCTTAACAAACTGAAATCCGTTCTTAAAGAATACGTGTAGATATTCGATTAATAGTTAACAGGAGCAGGTGTTTTGACAAAAATTCTAGTTATAGGAATTGCAGGTCGCATGGGCAAGACCATTGCCGAGTGCATTGATGACACCGACGGTGTTGAACTGGGCGGCGGAACCGAACGCGCAGGTAGCGACTTAATAGGTCAGGATGCGGGAGAAGTGTCGGGCATTGGTAAAAAAGGTGTTGCTGTTTCAGATGACCTGACTACGGCATTAGAGGGATGTGATGCAGTGATTGATTTCACGACACCTGAATCGAGCATGGTTACTTTGCGCACAGCGGCAGATAAAGGGAAATCGGTAGTGGTAGGCACGACGGGGTTCTCCCCCGACCAGAAAAAAGAAATTGCTGAGTTGGCTAAAAAAATTCCTTTGGTGGTTGCTCCTAACATGAGCATCGGCGTTAATGTTTTGTTCAAACTGGTAGCCGATGCGGCGCGTGTTTTGGGTGATGATTATGATGTCGAAATTGTTGAAGCGCACCACAAGTTTAAAAAAGATGCCCCCAGCGGCACTGCGGTTCGCATTTCTGAAATTGTTGCCGACTCATTAAACCGCGACCTCGATGAGGTGGGTGTTTATGGAAGGCAAGGTATCACCGAACGTACCGCCAAGGAAATTGGTATTCATACGGTGCGCGCGGGAGACATCATTGGTGAGCATCGTGTTTTGTTTGGCGGTATGGGTGAAAACTTCGAAATTTTTCACCGTGCGCAAAGCAGACAAACTTTTGCCCGCGGGTCTATCCGCGCGGCACAATGGATTCTTCAGCAGTCCAACGGTATCTACGATATGCAGGATGTGCTTGGATTGCGATAATGCGGTAAAAAAGCCATGGAAGAACCAACAAAAATTAAAAAAGGCTCAGCCTTTAAATTTGTTCGCCGGGATTTTCTAAAGCTAATATCTTTTACAGGTCTCTCCACTCTTTTGCCCGGTCGTGCTTCTGCTAAGAACGACTGGCGCAACGATAAAAACATACCCAAACAGTACATACAAAATCGCGATCTTCCCGATTTTCATATTCGTAGTGCAAATCCATTTATGGGTGTTGATATGAATGCTTGGGG
>JAJDBA010000195.1 GCA_029261675.1 Nitrospinaceae bacterium | reverse complement strand
AGCTATCACCCTTACAGGATGGAATTTTAACGGAGGAACAAAAAAATTATAGTGGAATAAATTTTTATCGTCCGAGTCTACCATTAAAATTTTCTATAGATGTTCCTTCATCGGCTACCTTTAATTTTTCTTTATCGAAATCTTTCCATATTAATCTCCAGGCTAATGAGGGAACACTGTCACTAGAACAAGTAACACCTTTACAGATGGGAACAGAAACCTTCAGTGAATTACCGCCCATATGGGTTTTACCTTTTGAGAATCAATACCAATGGGGGGAAAAAATATTGTCGGAACGTTTCGGCATCGTATTTGTACTAATTAGGTCCATGTTTTTCGGTGATTTAAAGAACCATACCGTTAAGGAATACAAAGTAGGCGATCTAACTGTTTTTGTTGAAGAAGTAGATGCAAAAAAAACGTCAGAAGAAACCCGTAGAGACGGCGAATTCCATATTTTCCAAGGAAGCCAGCCTATGGGTGGAGGGCAAATTCGGAATGCTGACCAAAAGTTGATCCTCCACTTGATCGCCTCGATCAAACCCAAGAACAATCAGTCCAAAACTTACGAAGATTTTTTTCAGGAGGGATTGGTGTTATTTGAGAAACAGAATTTTGAGAAAGCCAAATTTGCCTTGGCTTCAGCCCACTACCTAGACAGAAAAAATCCTCTTTACCCGTTCTATTTGGGAAAGGCTTTTATGCAAACCCAAGGCTGGGAATTTGCCAAATATTATTTTGACAAAGCTCTATCCATTCAACCGAATTACCCGGAAGCAAAACGATTGCTCGTAGATGCTACGGCTCAAACAAATAAAAACTCAACCATAAATACCAATGAATAGAGCCCTGTCAAGCAAACAAATTCCCGCTTTAAGGCAAATGGCTTTTTTATGGCTTGCTTGCGGGATGATTTTCGGCTGCACGAGCTTTGAATACGGTAAGGCACTCGAATCAGGGGAGCCGCCATGGGGTCGATGCAACATTGAAATGATCTCTGAAAGCGGTGAGCGGCTAAAGGGCAAACTGATGAATCTATACTTATTAAAAAGAGAAGCAGAAAAAGAGGCTAGCCTTAAGATACCAAAAATTTGGCTGGAAGGTCACATTCAAACCATAGATTTCGATGATGACGTGTGGACAATTGATTTCAACGGAGAAAAAGAAAAGTTCACCGGAACCAAGGAAATTGATGGAGAAAAGAAATCGGTCACGGCTAATATATGCACCAATCAAATTAAAATTGTCGGGGGAGGAAAGAATAGATCTTATAATTATAATTTAACTCCTACTTCCTATTTTGCTTGCAATGATAAGGACCAGCAGATTTTTCCTGAATTTCGGGTTCTGCTGCTCAATTCCAAAAGTAGGTGGTTTCGTTTAGATTTAATATGTGAAAAGAATATAATGTGATGGGGCTACTTCCGCTTCCGACCCAAAGCGGACATTATCGCATTGAAATAGTGACCAAAGAACATATATTGGAATGAAAAAGATTACTAAGTGAAGGAAGGGATAAGTAAATATAGGAAGAATGGCAAATGATTTCAATATTAATGATTATAGCTTTTTCTTTGCTAACTATATTTTCGATTCGTCAATTATGGTGGTTATTCCAAGTAGTACCACCTAACATAACGAAAATACAAGTAGCTCAAAAAATTTTAAATACAATAGCAGTTTGCGCACTCCCTGTTTGGCCTCTTGCTGCGTTTGTAGGCCTTTTTATGTTTGATTCTGGTGGTTCTAAAAAGATTACAGAGGGTTTTTATCTATCAATGTTTTTTTATCCTGTTTTTGTGGTTCCAGGATTTTTATTTTTTAGAAAAGGCTGGGAGGAAGAAAATTCATTAAAAATGAACCTATCATCTTTGGCGATAATGGTTTGTCCTATTACTGCAAGCTATTTCTTTTTTTATATTAAAGAAGTTTGCGATGGGAAATTTTGCTGAAAGCTAATTATTCATACTAGGCAAAATATGACTTTTCGGTGTTAAATTATTTAATAGATAAATGACCGCTTATGGACGGTTGCTGTCCCTTAGGGGAAGCTATGGTATCATGCCTCTTGTTTTATCCAGAAGCTATTTTGTATTTGCATTGCAATAAAGGAATAGACCTTTAGAATCCAGCGGCACGCTGGGAAAGTTGAACATGGCCTTTTATAAATATTTAAAATCTCATTCTGAAAAGCAACCCAACTCTGCTGCAATCATTGAAGGGGACTGCACCGTTTCTTACGAGGAGCTTTGTGAGCAAGTGGAATCTTTTGCAGCAGCTCTATCAGAATTACCCCTCAACTCAAACAGTAAAGTGGGTTTGTTGTGCTTGAACCAAAAAGAGCATCTTATTGCAATGTTTGGCTGTTTGCTAAAAGGGGTGCCTCTTATTCCTTTCAATTTTCTTTTGAAGCCTGAAGACCTGGCTTTCATCACCCAGGATGCGGGCATCGATACACTCATCGTCGATTCGGCTTTTGTAAAACCGGAGGTCAGCCCGTTCTTCCAATTTTTTAAAAATAAAATTCTAGTGGGCCCTGCCGAAACCGATCAGGTGGGCAAGGGAAGCTTGCGATTTGAAGATTTTTTAAAATCCGGAAAAAAGAATAACGCGTTCATTAAACACGAACGAGAAAACGGGATACCGGATGTGATCCTTTACACCTCAGGCACCACCGCCAAACCCAAAGGCGTAATGTTGAATGAAGAACAGTTTGATGAAAACTGCTCTGGGTTTCTGGAACATTTACATATCACTTCTGAAGACAGTGCTATCGTGGCGTTACCGCTGTTTCATTCTTTCGGCAATATCATGGCTCTGGTATTTTGTCGTGTCGGCGCAACCTTGATTCTTCTCAAACAGTTTCAACCTAAATCTATCTTGGCTTCCATCTCAACGCATAAGGCAACCTTTTTACCGCTCGTACCCACTATTTATTCTTTTCTCGTCGACCTTTATGCGCGTGGGGGCTATGACGTTTCTTCTTTGCATACCTGTATCTCTGGTGGGGCCGCATTACCCAAGGCTCTTCTTAAAAAAGTAGAGGAAGTTTTAGGGGTCACTGTCATTGAGGGGTATGGTCTCACTGAAACTTCTCCTGTAATTTCTGTTAACACGATGGAAGATGGAAGCATTCCGGGCTCCGTCGGCCCCGTCTTGCCCAATGTCGATGTAAAAATCATTGACGATACAGGAAGCTCGGTTGCCCCGGGAGAAGTGGGGGAAATTCTTGTCAGCGGCAAAACGGTAATGAGCGGTTACTGGAAACGCATAGAAGAAACAAAGGAAACGATTCAGCCGGATGGCTGGCTTAAAACCGGTGACTTGGGACATCTGGATGAAAAAGGACGACTTTATATTTCTGCCGGGCGGAAAAAAGACCTGATCATTCGCGCTGGTGAAAATGTTTCCCCGTTAGCCATTGAAAATGCCTTGATGGGGCACCCTGCACCTGCAGAAGTTGCCGCAGTGGGGATCGCTGATGAACGGGTTGGAGAAAAAGTGAAGGTTTGCGTGGTGTTGCGGGAAGGTGCTGATGCAACGGAACAGGAACTCAAAGATTTTTGTAGAAAAAATCTACCTGCATTCATGACACCCGACTTGATTGAGTTCCATGAGTCACTCCCCAAAACCGCCACCGGGAAAATAATAAAGTCTGAATTAAAAAAAACAGGCGGCCTCACGCAATAAATTGCGAAATAGCCGCCTGCAAACTTCATTTATTAAATTTAACCTGCCACGTTTAGTAAACGCAGCGGAATCCGATAGAGTCTATCCGGTAATCCACCACGAAACCTTTTCTGGCACCCGACCGCTGGCTAGTTGCGTTAGTATCGTAAGCTCCCCCACGAATCACTTTTCGAACCCCTCCTCCTTTTCGGTCTGAAGGATTTGTTCGCAAAGGCCCTTTTGGGTTTTCTTTAGGGCTATTCGAATAATATTTATCATCCATCCAGTCTGTGACCCATTCATGCACATTACCCGCCATATCATGCAGTCCCCAAGGGTTGGCTGGAAAGGAACCCACAGGAGCTGTAAAGGGAAATCCATCTGAAATATTTTTGTCACTGACATTCATATCACAGGTACTATCGCAAAAATTTGATTTTCCACCTTCGAAATCATTACCCCAGTAATATTCTGTGCTGGTCCCGGCGCGTGCTGCATATTCCCATTCCGCTTCAGTGGGCAATCGTTTATGGTTTTTCTGGCAGAATTCTGCGGCCTCGTGCCAGGTCACCCTATTAACAGGTCGATTCGCACCTTTAAAGCGCGCGGGGTTATGGCCCATGACCGATTGAAACAAGCCCTGACTGACTTCGTATTTGTCCATTTGAAAAGAACTCAGGCAAACTTCATGGACAGGCCTTTCTGATTTTGCCCACTTAGTACTGCCCATTTGGAAACATCCACCATCCACTTGTACCATTTCTATAGGGCCCGTTATTCCACTTCTATGGATCAATATGTCTTCCACTTTGACATGAAGTTCATTTACATAGTCATATACACGTCGGGGTACACCCTTGTATTTTAATTCAGCATCACGATGCGGAACCAGCAGCATTTTTCCGGTTTTTAAATTGAAAAGACGATAATGAAGAATGGGCTTTGCTTCCTCACCATCGACATAGTTTCTCATATTATTTCTACCGTCGTCAGGGGTGTAAACATTCTCATCAACAAGTTCAGCTTCGAAAGATTGACCCTGCATTGTCACGACCACAATATTTCTTTTGACGATCTTCATAGCCAAAATGCGATCTACCAGTTGCTTGGTTTCCTTATATTTTTTCAATTGGAATTTGGTTTCTGCTAACCCGCGCATGATGCGCCAGCTATCGGGATCCATTTTTAGAGCGGAAGAATAATATTTTTCCGCTTTTTTCATTTTTCCCATTTTAAAAGCAGCATCTCCTTTTGCAGTTTCCTCCTGGACATTCGCAAAAACGGAAACGGGAATCGAGATCAATATAAAAAGACAACACCGTAGCAGTTGATTTTTAAACACAAGGCTAAAACTCATGACAAGTTAACTCCTAAAAACTTTGATAAAATCAATAAACCTTTGATAAAATCAATATAAAATAAATGAATCATTGAATTGCGAAATTATATACATTTCCAATAGATTTTTGCTAATTTTTCTTATTTTTTAGTCGGATTTTTTTCTACTTCGGGGGGGATGGGTTTCTCACCTTGCTTGTTTTTTTGTTTCTTCAAGTCGCTCCATTCCGAATCTATCTTCTTCTTTTTATTATGCCGTTCTCGTTTGGGGAAATAATCTATTTCGTCAATCATTATCGGCTTTCCTGATCCGCTTTTTGGGTAACAAGGGATTTGATTCGATCGATGACAGGACCTTGCACACCTAACTGAATAGCCCGGTTCAAATGCTCCAGGCTTTTTTTATTATTGTTAAGACTCGAGTATATCATAGCTAAATTAGCATGTCCGACACCGTAATTCGGATCAACATTAATAGCTTTTTTTAACATCTCTATCGCCTCCGGCCGCTTATCCAGAGTCGCCAGAACATGGGCCAGCGAATCGTAAGCATACTTGTTCATAGGCCAGCTTCGAATCGCCGCGCGCAGCATTTTTTCAGCTTCATCTGCATTTCCCATTCTTTTCAGGTTATTTCCCAGCATCGTCAAAGCAGGACTGAATTCGGGATTGAATTGCAATGCCTTTCGAAAAAACTTATTCGCCTCAGGAAGATTGTTCTGTCCCTGCCAAGTCTGACCAATTCTGAAATAGGGTTTCCATGCACTTGGCATATATCGTGATGCTTCTGTATAGGCTATGCGTGAAGCATCCCCTTCCCCTCCCCTAAAAAGCGATTCTCCGCTTTTGGCTATTTCAAGATATTTCAACCGTGACTGAATTTTGGAATCGGACATCGTCGGGGCAGCAAAAGCAACGAGGGCAATCAAAATTGCACTAACGAACACAGCTTTTATCAGGATGAATTGAGGTTTTAATAAATTTGATAGGACTCCGGTTGATTTAAACGCCTTGTGAAATAAGAAGAGAATAAATGCCAGAGACAGCAACTGAAAGAATGGAAATAGTAAAAGAAACATCCCATCCAAATAATTCCATGAATCGGGATGAGGTGAGAAAAGCACTTTGAAAAAGCTGCTGGAACGAACCAGCATTTCCGGGCGCTCCAAAACAACACCAATAGAAGAACCCAAAGCCTGCAGTGTGAATTTCGGGTGATTATAAGGTAACGACACCTTATATTGAATCAACATACAAAACTGGGCTAGAACAGCTAGCAGACAAACAATAACAGGACCCAAATTAATTTTAGTTGTACGGTTCCCTGAAAATCGTTGAATTAAAGTCCCAAGTCCCAAGACAAATATTGGCAAAGCTGAGATCAAATGTCGGTGGCCATACGAGGCTGAATCTTCCGGATATAAAAGTATGATGCCAAATATTCCCGCAAGGTAAGCAAGCAACCCTGGACGCAGGTCGCGGGAAAATTCATTCTTCAGAAAAAGGCCTATCATACCCAGAACGGCAAGCGGCATTGAAAATAGCAACCCCCATTTCGCATCCAAAAATAAGGTATAAATATTTTGAAAAAGAGGCCCAACAGAAAAACCTGTTAAACCTTCTCCTGCAAATTTCATGTGGCGAGGAGGGAAAGGAACTCCATTCAATTGATACCAACAATAAATTTGTGGCAACATTGTTAAAAGAAAACCGCAGCCCAAAGCTCCTGCCAAAATCGATATTTCCTTCACTGCCCGAACTGGACTTTTTTTCCAGTCCTCACGAAATTCCCACAAAAGATCTACAGCAAACAACGCAAAAAATGCGATATTGATCACACGCGTCATGCACAGCAAGCCTAATATTGTTCCAATCACCGCAAAATAAAGAGGTCTTCTGGATTGCCGAAACCGTATCCAAATATAAATCAAGACGGCGACTAGAAAAAATTCAGAGGTGTGCGCCATTCGCTGTCTGATGAAAGAAAAATATATCAGAGGTGAAGCAAGCCAGATTGAGAGCGTTGCCAGCATGCTGACACGCTTCCGGGTAAACATTCGCAAAGTATGATAAATAAAAATCAAACCTGCAAAAAGGTAGGACGCAGAAGCAACAGCGGTGGAAAGATAATAGGGTGCTGAATATCCATCTGTTGTAACCGGATAACCCAAACTCTGATACAAATGGGCAAGCGCATGTCCTATCAGAAAAAAAGGCAGGAACAAAATCGCCTGCCCCATTTGCCAATTGTTAAACACATAACCTGTTGGATTAATTTTTTCCGCATGAGCGTAACCACGCTCATTAAAAAAATCGAGATCGCCATCAATGAAGGTAGAGCGTAGGAAAGCGTAGTAGCCTGTATCATCGCCCCCGTCGATAGTCGTTACTGAGTAGAATCCTGTATGAATATTAGGAGGAACCCACGAGTTAAAGACTCCGAGCGGTGTGAGCCACAAAAAGGCGAAAAAGAATATTCCACCCAAATAAAGAGCACTACGTTTAGACATTGGTTTTGTCTGAAAAGATCAGAAATAAAGGAATTATTATGCGGCTTTGTCGAAAAAATGTTTTTTATTTACTCGAAACTGGCTGGGTTTCAAGCACCAGACCTTTTTCAACCAGTTGTTGATGAGCATCTTTTACCTTGGAAACCGCTTCTTGCCCATCACTCCAAGTAATTAGATCTTTTAACCCTTCTTTTAGTGAAAAACTGGGTTGGAATCCTAATTCGCTTATTTTCGAGATATCTGCATAACAGTCCCGAATATCACCATTTCGAAATTTGTAAATCACATCAGGGCTAAATGATTTTCCACAGAGTTCAATAAGCGTTTCTGCAAGCTCGAGGATGGATGAAGGTTTTCCAGTCCCGATATTGAAGATTCCAAAATCTGCCTGATTCAACAAAAGAAGTTTGCCACGCACCAGGTCTTTTACATGAATGAAGTCACGGCGCTGGTTACCATCTTCATATATCAAAGGTGGAGTGTCATTTTTTATCGCGGAACAAAAAATGGCTGCTGCCCCGGTATAAGGATTATTCAAGGACTGTCGGGGGCCATAGCAATTGAAGTATCTGCATGCCACCGTAGGGATACTGTGCGCCCGACCAATCATCAGTGAATAAACTTCCTGATCTTTTTTACTTTGCGCATAAACTGAAGTACAGTCGAGTTCTTTCTCCTCTCCAGTTGGAAGAGGAGAAACCGGTGAAGCACATTCAGGGCAAAGCATTTCCCATTGTCCTTCAGTCAATTGACTATCGGGTCTGGGTTTCGGGGAAATTTTTCCATGTTCTTCGCAATGATAACAACCTTCGCCATAAAGGCTCATGGAACTGGCAACCAGAACTTTTTCCACCTTATGTTTTTCATTTACCAGAATATCCCAGAGCACCCCTGTTCCCTGAACATTGGTAGAAATATATTGGTCGATAGAGTACATGGATTGCCCTACACCGACCTCTGCCGCATCGTGAATAATGAGATCAACGTCTTTGATGGATTGGTGTAAATGGTCTCGGTCTCGAACGTCTCCTTTTATGAACTCTGCATCTGGATGCAAAAAATCGGGCTTTTCAGCTCTCTCTCCATGTACTTGAGGGTTGAGATTGTCGTAAACTCGGACACTGTAGCCTTGAGCAATTAACTCATCGACCGTGTGCGAACCTATAAATCCTGCTCCACCTGTGACCAAAACCTTCTTTCCCATTTAATTTTCCTCTCCAGCGATTAGCTTCCTTTTTTTCAACAGGGCCCAATATTCCCCTATCATCTTATCTCATTCGGCAAATAAGGGAAAGTACTTGAGACATAGAACCTCAATTGGGGCTGTTTAACACCATTGAAATTCAGAAAGAATTGGGCAATAATCAAGGGTCAGAAAGCACGTTGTCCTTCCCTTTAGCAACAACCGGCATGCAAAGTGGACCTTTCCTGCATTATTATTAATTATAAAAATAGCGCGCCTCTAAAAGATTGTCTGGCGTCCGTTTATCAAACCGTCCAGGAAATAGACTTTGAGGTCATTATTGTTGATAACAGCGAGAATGACCCAGGCTTACAGCATCTTAAAAAGTTATATTCAAAGGCCCAGTTTATTTCCAACTCCTCCAACGTTGGGTTTGCCAAGGCAAATAATCAGGCCGCAAAAATAGCACAGGGCAATGTTTTGATTTTTTTGAATCCAGATACCATTTTATCGGACCAAGCCATCAACTCTATGCACAAGCACTTTTGTTCTCATAAGGAGATCGGTGCACTTGGCCCCAAAGTAGTGAACCCCGACGGAAGTTTGCAATATTCCTGCAGACGGTTCCCTACCCTATGGACCGGTCTGTTCAATCGCTATTCTATACTTTCCCGATTATTCCCAGAAAACCGTTTTACCCGCCAATATTTGATGCGTGACTTTGATCATAATGAAATTCGACAGGTTGACTGGCTCTCAGGATGTTGTTTAATGGTATCAAAGAATATTTTTGAACAATCTCACGGGTTCGATGAAAAATATTTTCTATTCAATGAAGACGTAGATTTATGCCGAACAATTAAGCAAGCAGGAAAGGAAGTTGTCTATTTTCCTGAAGTAACAGTTACCCATCAGGTATCCACCAGCAATAGCAAAACAACGGCAAGAGTGATCATTCAACGGCATTTGGGAATGATGCATTACTTTAAAAAGCACCATGAAGGAAACTTATTGACTCGAGGAATAATTAATTTTTTTATTTCCCTGAGGGGTGTCACACAACTACTAATCAACTATATAAAATGAAATTTGAATCCTTCCCTATTCCAGGCGAAGTCTATCTTATTGGCTATTTCCTGGCTTTCATATTGTCTTTTGGAACCACTTTATTTCTAATTAAAAATCCGCTCAATCTAATCTTCAACCGGCTCTCAACCTCAAAGGGAAAGAATGTCAAATCGTTTGGAGGAATTGCCGTTGTTCTGTCGTTTCTAGCAACTCTTTGGTTTTTTTTGGCAATAGGAATGATTGATTCTCGCAATATCTACTTACTTACTGTAATTACAGTTGGCACCGGGGCAATGTTCCTCTTGGGAATTTATGATGATATTACTCAATGCTCTGCCCGCCTAAAACTGATAGTTCAAATTCTGATTGCCTGTGTACTCTATTTTTGCGGCTTTCAAATTGAGAGGATCGGCGACCTGGTTGAATTGGGTAATTTTTCGATTTTCTTGACCATTCTTTGGATCGTAGGCATAACCAACGCTATAAATCTTGTTGACGGGATGGACGGTTTGGCCCCAGGAATAATGTTCTTCTCCTGTGTCACGATTGCATTTGTTTATCTAGAACGAGAGATTGTCGGAGGATCCTTTCTCGCCGTCATTTTAGCCGGAAGTGTTCTAGGGTTTTTTATTTTCAATTTTCCTCCCGCAAAAATAATCCTTGGAGATACGGGAAGCCTGCCACTGGGCCTTCTTGTGGCATTAATAACCCTGCTTCCCTTGAACCAGGGATATACCGATGAGATTTACTACCTCATTCCTGTCATTACACTTTTAATACCTATTTTAGATACTACCTTTGCTTTTTTCCGGAGAATTTTCAAAGGAACCAGCCCTTTTCTCAAAGACGCAGAACATTTTCACCACCGACTTGGGAAACTCGGCCTG
>JAJDBA010000194.1 GCA_029261675.1 Nitrospinaceae bacterium | reverse complement strand
TACCGCCTTTTCAGAATCGACCAACGTGGTAAAAGGATTCTCCCTAGGTGCCGTAGACTACATCACCAAACCGTTTCGATCAACTGAGGTAATTTCTCGGATCAGCAACCAATTACGCCTTAGAAGGTTCCAACGAGAATTGATTGCTAATGAAAATTTGTATCGAAATATTGTAAATCGAATTCCACAATTGATACTCAACCTGGATGCGGATAGAAAAATCACATTTGCTAATCCATCTTTCCAGTTTTTGGGTTATGACCCGAAAAGCTTGATTGGACAACCTTTGGAGTGCTTGCTTGCGAAGAACAAGGAGAAATTGGCTGAAAAAATCGCGACTAGGAATGTAGGACCGCTAGCACTGCGTAATCTGGAAGTCGATTTGATTGTCGACTCCTCTAATTCAAAAAAATTCTTTATTGACGCTTCGGGAATTTGGGATGTTCCAGATGAAGACGTATTTGATAAAAAGGTAAAAAAGAATTTTCTGGGAACGCTATGTATCGGTAATACCGCACCATCCGAATAAAGACATGCCCGTCAATTTGCGTTGGAAAACTCTCCCCAATCACACACCTCTTCCCCATTTACCAACCACTTTTCTTCATGACCATCAGTAAAACCAGGATTAAATTGAATAGAGCCATCTGGGTTATGAAAAATATTTTCTGATACCACACCTTCCTCATTATGAGTGAATGTCGCTTTGGTTCCGTTCGGAAAATGAATGTTAAAACCAAATAGTCCTATATCTTCATTCGATAATATTTCAAGAACCTGATAATTGGGCCATTTGTGGAATCGAGGCATTTCATTAAACATCATTTTCATATGGTTATGATTGACCAAAAAAGCCGTGTAAAAAGCAAGGCAATTAAAGACAATTTCATCCACACTTGCCTTTAGTTTTTGTTTGGCAGTCCCCTTTTCGATCCATTTGAAATATTCCCCATCTATTTCAAAGTCTGAACTGGAAATAACATTGCGAAGATTTTCGTCGAAAAACTGATCGATGCATTCGGCTAGCTTCATCTCACCCGTCTCCATCGCCTGCCGTTTCAACGCATTCAATTTTTCCAGAGCAGTCGGGCCAACCCAGGAAAAGGCTAGGCCGCTTGTAGGCCTGCCAAGACAACCGAATGGTTTGATCAGATAATCTTTATGCAAAATCGCCCTTAAAATATTTGCAAGCATTTCATGTGGAGCTGTCATTTCAAGCCGGTGACAATAGAGGGTCAATTCTCCCCGATTCGCTGATTTTCTATCTTTATCATTGATCCGTATATTTTCTAGTCCTTCGCCCTCTTCAAAAGCCATCCGCGAATCCTCATAAAATTCCCAATCCATATCTTCGGGGGCATCTACTCTTAAAAGGGTACAAAGCACCTCAAACGAATTGAGCTTGAGTGCTTTCATATACAGATCGTGCAAGATGTCGGTATAGTTTTGCACTTTCTGTATGTATTTTGAGTCTTCTTCCATCGCTTAATCTGGGGATAAAGTTATTTCTGATTTAACAGTGAATAATAAATTTTACTCTAATATTGTACTAAACCATAGATGGCCCCATTACTTTAATAAATAATTGCAGAAGTTTGGGATCAAAGTCATTTACCATTTGTTTGGTCATAAGGGTCAAAGTGTCCATCACAGTGAGAGCTTTTTTATAGGACCTACGCGTTGTCAATGCATCGTAAACATCCATGATTTTACATATTCTGGCATGCATGGATATTTCATCTCCTGAAAGACCTTGCGGATATCCTCCTCCTTTAAATTTTTCATGATGCTGTCCTGCCATATTAATAACGATATCTTTATAACAACACATCCCGGTCAGCATCTCTGCGCCCATAGGAGAGTGAGATTTCATCTGCTCAAACTCCTTATCATTCAGTTTGCCATTTTTATTTATCAGGGCCGTATCTATTTTTGATTTCCCCACATCATGAAGCATTCCCCCGAGTCCGAGTTGCTTCACATCATCTTTAGGTAATCCCACTTTGGTTCCAAAAGTCATACAATACAGGCCAACATTCACGCTATGAGTATGAGTATAGTAGTCCTTGCTGGTAATTTGTGAAATTCCAGCAAACCCTGCATCGGCTGTGGAAAGACAGTCTTCCATCATATCCATAACTTCTTCCGATGATTCCAGTATTTTGGTGGAGGCATTGTAACTGAAAAATTCTTTCATCGCCCCTTGGGACACCTCATATATTTTTTTGGTTTTGGTTTCGAGAGGAACATTGGGGTTGTCCATAACAGAGCGTAAAGACTGCGTTGCATACTGGTAATACTTAAAAAGATCCTCTTCTCTAATATAGAATTCCTGATCGATCTCGCCTTCCTCTAACAGGCGTAGAACTTTGTCTTGATGCTTTGGATCGGTGCTGGCAAATTTTACAAAGGTTTCAGAATCGGATTGCAAAAAAATGTCAAATGACTCGCCCGTTCCTTTGGCCAAAAACTCAATATTAATCGGGCGAAAACTATTTGAGCCAGTATTAGTAGTCATAATAGAACGAAGAAAAAAATTCTTACCAAAGAAGTATCAGAGTAAATAAACAGAGCTTTAAAGATTTTTCAGTCATTATATCACCAAAGTTTTTATCCCTGTTTATCCTTTTTATTCCCTCTATTTAATTATTCGCACGGAATCAGTAACTTCCGAAAAATCATGCCTTTTGGGCAACTCGCATAATGAGCATTGGGTGAAAGTGCTTTTAAAGTACACGTAGGAGGGGGAGGAAGAACGGAAAAAAATTATTCACCTGCTGCAGTTATGGCAAACGAATCCTACTATTTGCCAGTTGACTCACAAAGGGGAATGCTTGTGGTGGGATCGCTTAAAATCGTCCCTACTGTAGAAGTTTGGAATAATTCCTCTATCAAATCTATCGAATCATTCAGCCTTTTATGCAATCGACAAAGGTTGGTTCCATGTGTTTTTAATTTTAAAGGGCAGCTTTTGATATGCTTGATAGGGTCCACCGCATTGATCACATTTAATAGAGGCAAGTTTTCAGGCAAATGCGCCAATATGTATCCGCCGTGCAATCCTTTTTTAGAATAAACCACTTCATGCTTTGCAAGCATCAATAGAACTTTGGATAGGTAGTGTTCTGGTACCTTGGTCAGCTTGGCAATCTCTGCTGTGGTATGAGGTTTATCGGGACTCTGCGCAAGGCAAACCACCGCACGAAGAGCGTACTCTGAAGTTTGAGATATCATAATAAATCACCAATAAAAGATAAAAAGACCTTGACATCTATTTTATCAGGTTTTATATTAATTGCAATAGTAGATATAAATGTAGCTTTATCTTTTTAAGTGTTTTTCAAGAAAAACTTAGTAGATCAAAATATTTTATAGAAAACTTTAAACCCAACAGCATCATATTAACAAGGAGTTTCGATAATGACTATTTTTAAGCTAAAAAAAACCTTAAAGGTTCTGCCGCTATTACTTATAGCGGGCTATTTGAACGGGACAATGGCTTTTGCTGAAGTCGCAAAATTAACCACTGCCCCTAATGTTCCACCGGCTCTCAAGCGAAGTAAAGCCGAAACCGTGGTGGTCAACCTGGAAGCGAAGGAATACGTAGGAAATTTAACCAAAGATGTAAAATATGGTTTCTGGAGTTTTGGCGGAACCGTTCCAGGCCCTATGGCAAGGCTACGCGTAGGAGATAGCATCGAGTTCCACCTTTCTAATGCCAAGGACAATACTCAGCCTCATAATATTGATATACACGCTGTAAACGGACCCGGCGGAGGTGCCGCTTTCACTACAGTAGACCCTGGACAAGAAAAAGTTTTCACTTTCAAAGCCAAAGCCGCGGGTTTATTTATTTACCATTGCGCAGCAGGTTCTATTGTCGACCACATTTCCAACGGCATGTATGGACTGGTTCTCGTTGAACCTGAAGGTGGACTTCCAAGTGTTGACCGTGAATATTATGTGATGGAGAGTGAGTTCTTCGCTTCTGATCCAGAAGATGGAGTTGCATCTTTCGACATTCAAAGAGGACTTGATGAACACGCTTCTCATGTTGTTTTTAACGGCAAAGAAGGTGGGTTGCTCGGCGACAATGCTTTGAAAGCTAAAGTAGGCGAAACCGTTCGTATTTATTTTGGCAACATAGGCCCAAACAGCATTTCATCTTTTCATATCATCGGTGAAATTTTCGACAAAGTTTATAACGATGGAGGAATTGGGGGTGCTATCGGAAAAAATATTCAAACCACTCTAGTGCCTTCCGCTGGCGCCACTATCGTTGAGTTTAAAGTCGATGCTCCGGGAGCTTATGCCCTGGTTGACCATAGTATCTATCGTGTAGCAAAAGGGGCTATTGGTCACTTGGTGGTAGAGGGAGATAAAAATCCTGAAGTAATTCGACAAGGAAAATAAGAACGTCTTAACACCACTACCTAAAAGCCCTGATGACTATTCATCGGGGCTTTTTCTTTTTAAACCGCCCCTCTTTCAAACCTTCTTGTAAGACATCTCCAACTCATCCGACTATTATCTGACTGCAAAGATCATTTAGGTTGAAGACCCGTCACTAATAAAGTAAATTCATCTCGAACATTTTCATCCCGCAATATAAAAATACTAGGAGACTGCTTCATGAAGGCATCCGATTTATTTGTACGTTCTCTCGAACATGAGGGAGTCGAGTTTATTTTTGGAATCCCAGGCGAAGAAAACCTCGATTTTCTTGAGTCCCTTAGAGAATCAAAAATCAAATTGATTCTAACCCGTCATGAACAGGCAGCAGGATTTATGGCAGCAACCTATGGCAGACTGACAGGAAAAGTAGGTGTCTGCCTTTCCACTCTGGGCCCTGGCGTCACCAACTTTGTAACCTCCGGTGCCTACGCCCAACTAGGGGCAATGCCTGTGCTCATGATCTCTGGGCAAAAACCTATTAAGAAAAGCAAACAAGGACAATTTCAGATTATTGATGTAGTCGAGATGATGCGGCCTCTGACAAAATTTACCAAACAGATTGTTCATGGCAATAATATTCCTGTTTTAGTACACGAAGCGATGCGCATAGCAAGGGAGGAGCGCCCAGGGGCGGTACATCTGGAATTGCCAGAAGATATTGCTGCCGAGGAATGCGACACCCAACCTTATGACCAAGTCTACTTCCGTCGCCCCCAAGCGGACGTCAGAACCATCGATAAAGCCTGTGAAATGATTCAGCAGGCGAAAATGCCACTCATTCTGATCGGTGCCGGAGCCAATAGAAACCGTACCAGCGAAGCGCTGAAAAAACTTGTAGACAAGACGGGACTGTATTTCTTTGACACACAAATGGGAAAAGGAGTTGTTGATGAAAGAGTGCCCACCTTCTTGGGAACAGCGGCTCTTTCAGCAGAAGACTACCTGCATTGCGCCATTGACCGCGCTGATTTAATTATCAATGTTGGCCACGATGTCATAGAAAAGCCGCCCTTCTTCATGTCGCCGGGCGGCACCAAAGTAATCCATGTAAATTATTTTTCCGCCAAAGTAGATGAGGTTTATTTCCCCCAGCTAAATGTGGTCGGAGATATAGCCGACAGTATCGATCGACTGGCCGATAAAGTCGACAAATGTGACAACTGGGATGGTGCCTATTTCCAACGTGTAAAAGATGAAGTAGAAGCGCACGTGAAAAAAGGCAGTGATGACAAAAGGTTTCCAATCATTCCGCAGCATTTAGTGGCCGAAATTAGAAATGTCATGCCTGACAATGGAATCATTGCGCTCGACAATGGAGTTTATAAAATCTGGTTTGCCAGAAACTACAAGGCCTATCAATCCAATACGGTTTTGCTGGATAACGCCTTGGCGACAATGGGTGCGGGCTTGCCCTCGGCAATGGGCGCCAAAATTGTTCATCCCGATAGAAAAGTGATGGCGATTTGTGGAGATGGTGGATTCATGATGAACTCACAGGAACTTGAAACTGCCGTCCGGTTAAAAATGGATTTAGTCGTTGTCATCCTTCGCGATGATGCATACGGAATGATCAAATGGAAACAGGCGGGAATGGGATTTCAAGATTTCGGATTGGACTATGGGAATCCAGATTTCGTAAAATACGCTGAGTCCTATGGTGCTCATGGGCATCGGGTGGAGTCCAGCGAACATCTTTCCAGTCTTTTAAATGAATGCGTGAATGGATCGGGAGTTCACCTCATTGAAGTGCCCGTCGACTACTCTGAAAACGAAAAAGTATTGATAGAAGAATTAAAATCAAAAACCTGTATTTTATGATTGTCATCTAAAAAAGGATGCTCCCATGACTGAAAAACTAAAAGTCCACTCTCCTTATGATGGACATTTGATAAAAGAAATTGATATGGATGATGAGGCTCGCATAGAGCAAGCCCTCGTCACTGCTCACGGACTAGAACAAAAAGGGC
>JAJDBA010000193.1 GCA_029261675.1 Nitrospinaceae bacterium | reverse complement strand
CCAGATCAACCACCCGGTAACCGTAATTTTCGAGAAGCGTTTTGGCCAGGTCTTTACCAATGCTGTGCACATCCTGATACACCGTGCCGATCACCACCACACCTTTATAGTCGATCGCCGCGCCTGGCTCGACACCACTTTGAAATCGCATGAACGATTCAAGAAACTGCATGACATGGCGCATCACATCGGCACTTTTCAATAAATGCGGCAGACTCACTTCGCCACGACCAAACGCATCACCCAACTCACGCATGGACTTCATCAGGTAACCACTGATAAAACTCAACGGTTCATGCTTATCAATAATCTCTGCAACATCAGCAACTATTTTGTCTTTATAAGGAAATTCTCCACCTTCTTTTTCTATGATGCCTTCCTGCTTTTGCTTGAATCCATCTTTGATTTTTTGACAAATACTTTCTTCCAAAGAAAGGTCGTCGTAATCGATTTTTTTAGCCTTAACCCCGGTTTTTTTCGTCTGCGCTATCTGTTCTAACTCTTCAAACGCAGTCATGTCGCGGTCGAGAATCACTTTTCGAGCCAACACCACATCGCTTTCGGTCAGGCTTTCAAGCGGCACATAGTGGTTGGGATTCAATATGGCGCAATCCAATCCCGCCTTTCTCGCCTCATCCAGAAAAACACTAGTCAAAACTTTTCGCATATAAGGTTTCGAAGCCAGACCATTGGTCAGATTGCCAACACCAATGCTGGTTTTTAAATCAGGATGAATTGCTTTTATCCGTGGCAGACATTTCAAGGTTTCGGCACAAAAGTTGAGCCCTTCCACCGACTCCGAGCCGATGGGATAAGCGTTGACATCCATCAAAATCTGGTCGGGAGTTACATTGTGTTTTTCTTTTGCCTGCTTAACAATTTCTGCAGCCAATTCATATTTTTCATCCGCCGTCTGACCGGGTCCTTCGGGCCCATTCACCAAAGCCACATAAACCGGATTATGCTGACGGGTAATCGACAAAACCGCATCGAGCTTGCTCACACCCTTTGCATATTCTTCAAGACTGATGGAATTGATGATAGGCCTTCCAGGATAAAACTCGATAGCCACCTTCAACGCTTCAACCGAAAAAGAATCGATGCACATCGCCCCCTTGAAGTCACTGGTCGTCTCATAAATCACCTGCGGCAAAACCTTCTCTGTTTCAACAATATTGCTGTCCATACAAACATCAATGATGTCGATGCCGAGGTCTTTAACCTGTTCTTCAACAACCTCCTCTAAAACTGCCATTTCGATTTCATCGTCACGCTCCACTGCTTCGCGAACTTTTTTACTTCCTCGCACGTTTAACCGTTCGCCAATGCGCACCAAAGCCTCAGAGCTGTCAATCGGTATCGCCTCTTGCGGACCCGAAACAAAAACTTTCTTCTCTACTTTTTTCCTAGCTGGCGCCACTCCTTTTAATCGACTTGATATCGCACGGATATGCGCTGGAGTTGTCCCACAACATCCCCCTATAATTGAAACTCCCAAATCTTTGGCGAAACGCTCTACATAATCCGCCATATCCTCCGGTTCGAGTTTGTAACAAGTTTTACCATCTTCCGAAACTGGCTGACCCGCATTGGGTACGATAGAGATGGGTAAGCTGCAAATTCGGCTCAATTTTTCGACTGTTTTTTCCATCAGTTCCGGACCTGTGTTGCAGTTGATACCAAAGGCAGAAATGCCCATGCCTTCCACAGCAACAAGAGCCGCATGAATGTCGGTGTTGAATATTTGCATCTTGGAAAATCCATCCACGGTCACTTGCGCAATGATGGGAAGTCGCTTGCCAGATTCGCCAAACGCTTTATGGGCACCCATAATCGAGGCCTTCAATTCCAGAATGTCCTGTTGAGTTTCGAAGAGAAGCACATCGGCACCGCCCTCAATCATTCCCCTGACCTGCAAAAAATTGTTATCAACAATTTGATCCCAATTGGCTTTATTGAGATCGGCTTCGGTTTTGGAAAGAACGTAATTGGAGGGACCAATGGAGCCCGCCACGAACAGCGGCCGACCATCGTATTCAGGCTCGGTTTTATACTTTTCAATGGCTTTTTTGGCGATCCGGCAACCTTCAACATTCAAATGATGCGTAATAGCCGAGTAATCCGATTTTCTCAAATCTAAACCCTGAGGAATAGCCTTGATATCTGTCAGATCGATTTGAGTAAAATCAAATTCTTTCAACCGCAATGGAGATGCTCCGAAAGTATCGGTTTCAATCAGGTTGGCACCAGCCCGTAAATATTCCAGATGAATCCCTTCCAGGTCATCGGGGCGTGAAAAAATCAACAAGTCCGTCAACATTTTGAAAGCCGCACCGCCGAATGCCGCATCATCCAATTCCAGATTCTGCACCATAGTACCCATAGCACCATCGAGAACAAGAACCTGCTTTCCTAATACTTCCTCAAATTTCATATTCAACTCATTTTGTGATTTAAAAAGGACAAACGAAGGGGAACAACCAAATTTAAATCAAAATACTAGGAAATCGACAGGTTTTCAATGACATTATTCAAACTATAAAAAGGTAACTGTTGATCAAACCTAATGTCAATGACCAGCGGGTCCAAACTCCAACTCCCATTTAGCTTTCAAATGGATGCGCCTTTTAATTTCCCTAGTTTGGATTCAATTACGAAACAGGTTGAGCAAGTTTGAAATCCGTTTCGCAAGTTTTGATGTGCAAATCACGTTGTGGAAAAGGTATGCACACATCCGCATCTCTAAATTCCTGATCAATGGCATATCTTAAATCGGAAAGAATTCCATCTGTGGTCCAAAGTTCGTTTACCCAAAATCGCAACTCAAAATCCAAAGAAGAATTTCCGAAATCCATAAAATATACTTTGGAGGCGGGTTCTTGCAGAATTTGTTTGTGGTCGCTGGCAACCTTCAATAAAATTTCTGTAACCTTTTTCACATCGGAACCGTAAGCAACACCTACCCCAAGCGTTCGACGAATTTTTTCACCTGAAAAACTATCATTCACTACCTGTTCCGCAATGAATTGTGAATTGGGCACGATGATGGCAACATCATCACGAGTTTCAATGATGGTTGACCGAACCCGGATATCGAGCACCCGTCCTGAGACTCCCCCGACATCTACAATGTCACCCTTTTTTATGGGGCGCTCCAGCAGAATAATGATTCCTGAGACAAAGTTCTGCGCTATGTTTTGGAGTCCAAAACCAATTCCCACCATCAAGACGGCGCCCAAGGCCGCCAAGGAGGAAAGACTGATTCCAATGGTATCTAAGGCTATGAACGCCCCCAGGGTAATGACTAAATACCGTGAGAATCTTTCTATAGATCCTTTAACTCCCGAATCAATGGCCTTGCTCTTAAGAGTTTTATGGACACCGCGTTCAATGATCTTAGAAATAATCACAAACCCCGCAATAATCATCAACGCTACAAAAAGAGAAGCTAAAGAAATTTGTGAGCTACCCAATTGAAATAAAGGAGTACTTAGAAGACTCCATATATATTTAACTTGATCTAATAGGATTTCCATTTTACTTACTCCTGAAGAGTCGGTCGATTAAGAGAGAGGGGGGCGGTTAAAACTAGATCCATTTTTTTATTTTAAAAAACCAAAACTGGAGGCCTGCGATTACCAAAAGCCCCAGACAAACAATCAAAAAGGCAGTCTTATTATCAGCGCCTGGAATTCCGCCCACATTGATTCCAAGTAGCCCTGTTAAAAAACTAAGAGGAAGAAAAACTACGGAAACGATAGATATGACATACATTCTTTTTTCCATATTTTCAGACAGACGGCTCATTAATTCTTCCTGTGCGACAGAGGCACGCTCCCTTGCCGAGTCCAGATCTTCGATATAACGCATCATGCGATCCGATATTTCTCTCAGACGCATTCGATCAATATCCTCCAACCATTCGACACGTTCATTATAGAGTTTGGAAAGAGCCTCCCGTTGGGGACCAAGGTACCTTCTCAATCCAATTGCCTGACGGCGGGAGCTGGCTATGACAGGCCTTAATTGGTGGCTTTGCATAGTGAGAACCTGCTCATGCAGATCGTCCACATCGTCATCAATCTGATCAATAACATCTGCCATACGGCTTACCAATCGATCACTGGCATCTACAAGAAACTCTCCGGGGGTTTTGGGGCCTCGTCCTTTTTCCAAAGAGTCCCGCAAATCATTAAATGATAGCAACCTTCTATTTCGAGTCGATATGATTCTGTTCTTATCAATCCATAATCGAACCGCAACCATATCTTCCGGATCGGATTGAGGTAACAAATTGACACCTCTCAATGTTAATAATAATCCTTCATTATGCAAGGTACACCTTGGACGAGTTTCCGTTTCCAGAAGAGTCTGTTTCGGAATTTCGTCGAGGCCTGCTTCTTCATTGACCCATTTTTTAGTTTCGGACAATGTGTAGTCAAGGTGAACCCAAAGAATCCCTTGATTGGGACTCCAGTTTCGGATTTCCTCCCATCCAATTTTTTCACCCTTTCCTTTTCCATCAAG
>JAJDBA010000192.1 GCA_029261675.1 Nitrospinaceae bacterium | reverse complement strand
TTGACTTCTTCGTTCAAAAGATCTTCAACCATCAAGTCTTCTGTTACGATCGCGACAATGATAGATTCGAGTTTGTCGGGTGTTTCTTCCCATATGATCATATCTTTTTCGATCAGGGAACGAACTATTCTTTTGGAAAGGGTTTCTATAAATTCTTTAGTTATTCGCATAATTTTTAGCGCTTAAATCTCTCTCTCTTTTTCACCCAATAATAAAAAACAATGATTGTCTGTGACCCGGACATCAATTATTGGAGTACCCTGTTGGTTGATTTCTTCAATTACTTTATTGAACATAGCTTCAATTTTTTTGGCACCTTCTTCGGAAATATCTAATACTCTAATGCCAGTCACTTTCTGGTCAGAATTTTTCATGAAACCGCAAATTAGACACCATGGGAAAAGTTAGAAGCTTTCTTATTGAAACAAAAGGGGGAATTTGGTTCCCGTCTTTCAGAATTTTTTGCATTATCGCTCATTTAGAACACTGAATCAATATTTATTGGTTTTTACGGGAATTTTCCCCCAATTCAAGATGATATATCTTATAATCCACCGATTAAAAAATGAGCGATGCTTATTGATATTACTTAAGCAATTGAGTATATTGGCAAAATAACTCATGCAAACACAAAAATTTGCGGGAAACCTATCCCCATAGGCTTCCCGGATTTTTTTTGAATCTTATTAGGCTCCAGCGAGAAAAAACGTGGTTAAAGAAGTAGATTTTACTGAAAAAGTTCCTATAAGCCATCACCTCATAGAAATTAAAGACCGGGTGATTCAGGTTGCTGTGGTCGTGGCGTTTTTCTTTGGAGTTTCTTTTTACTTCATAGAAATTATTCTCTTGTGGTTGGAAGATCCTCTTCCAAAAGAATTTGCTGAACTGACTTTTATTACACCCACCGAACCCTTTTTCACCAATATGAAGGTTGCATTTATGAGTTCGGTGTTTATTTCCATGCCGTGGATTCTTTACCATGTATGGGGGTTCATTGCTCCGGGATTAAAAGTTAAGGAAAAGAAAATTACGGCGATGTTTGTTTTTTCTGGAACAGCCTTTTTTCTTTTTGGTGGCATCTTTTGTTATTTTCTTGTACTTCCGCTGGGACTCAAGTTTTTATTAGCCTATGGTTCTCATTTCTGGAAGATGCAGGTAACGATTGGCTTCTACTTTTCATTCGTAGTGAAGCTCATCATGGCGTTTGCGTTTGCTTTTCAGACACCACTGATTATGGTTTTGTTGACCAAGTTTGGTGTGATCAATACCGTTAAAATGAAGTTGTATCGAAAATGGGCTTTTCTTGGCACATTTGCTCTGGCGGCCGTCTTGACACCACCTGATATCATCACTCAGGTACTTTTGGCGATTCCTTTATATTGCCTGTATGAATTTGGAATGGTTGTTTCCCGTTTATTTGAAAATCCAAAAAACAGAGAGATGGCTTTCCGACAAATGCAGGCCGAAGCGGAAGCGAGAAAGGCCGCTAAAGAAGCAGTTCAAAGAGCCGCCGATATGAAAAAATCTGCAGCAAAGAAGACCAAAAAGGTTCGCAAAGTTGTTCGGTAAATTTCTAGATATTTAGTCTAGGTATGTTCGTTGTTCCCTCTAAACCAAAAATACAAGTAGCGTAGTTATCCGCGGGTAAGATGTTAGAATCAGAAACTTCGCGGAAGAGCAACCGATAGCAAAAAATATCGTAGGCATTAAGGATCCACTAAATCTTAATAATGCGGCAGAAATCATTCCTAGTCCCAGATAGCCAATACCCCAATTAAAACTTATCGTGGCATATAAAATTCCATTACCTGGAATTGCTAGGTCATTTCTTTTTGTCAGAATATTCAGCACATAGCCTGTTATAAAAATTTGGCTTACAACCGGGTTTATAATTCCGTTCATCAGTAAATTTATAATAGATAAACTCGGCGGCTCTCTGAGTTCTGCGCCTGAAAACAGGTCGTTTTCGGCGAACCCCGTTTTTAAGAGTAGTAGGTCCAGAGCTATGACAGCTACAACAGGCGATATGCCGACTAACAGCCCAAGACGAATGCTCCACGAATTAGGACTCGACAATCCCAATTGCGAAAAACATAGTCTTCCAGAGAAAAATAAAACAGTTAAGGTGAAGGAAAAGAACAAAAGGGGCCAATGATTATGCAGAAAAAAATTATCTTTAAGATAAATCTGCGCCAAAGGAAAACAGACAAAGAAATAACCAAGCAGAATGAGGGGTAAAAGCCTAAACCTGTGATTTTCAGAAGAGGGGGGCAGTTGATTATTTATCCGTCGGAAAAGAAGCACCAGATATATTATTTATATCTACCGTCTTTTCCCCACTTATGTGAGTAACAGAAGTAGCTACGCCGCTAAGATGAACTTTCTCGTTATTCTCATAGAGCTCTTCCTTTATGCTACTGGCGTTGATATAAAGGCCGCCAAAGATAAGAGCAGAAAGTAGACAGGATTCGAGAAAAATATTCTTCCACATAAGAGGCAGGTTTTCTTAAAGTTTTATCCTTAATTATTGTAGTTTTTTTTTCCTTTAATATCAATAAATAAGCCGTCCGAATCCATTCTAGTGGATAGGTTTACAAAATCCGATTGTTTATTTTGTATCGCTTTTAGGTTAAACTAACTCCAGTTCATAACCCCGCCGGGATAAGACGATCAGCCACCCCACAATTAATGCGGATTTTTTAATTAGAATAAAAAATATCACAAAAAGTCATGAAAAAAATTGCCATTGCCTCCGATCATGGAGGGTTTGACCTCAAAGAAAGCGTTATCGCCCACCTGCTAAATGATGGCTGGGAAATTGATGATTTGGGGCCAAGCAGTGAGGATTCTGTTGACTACCCGGATTATGGCGTCAAATTAGCTGAAGCTATCGCTAATAAAAAAGTCGAACGCGGTATCGTTATTTGTGGAACAGGGGTGGGGATGTCGATAGTGGTCAACCGGTTCCCCGGTATTCGTGGAACGCTGTGCTCCGATGTTTATACCGCTAAGATGTGCCGTGAACATAATGATTCGAATATCCTTATTATGGGCGGTCGTGTCATAGGTAAAGGATTGGCATCAGAAATTGTAGATACTTGGTTGAGCACCGAGTTTGAGGGTGGTCGTCACCAAAGGCGACTGGACAAGATAAATGAAATCGATGCAAACTTAAAATCCAAATCACCGGGTCAGGCCCGGTAGAAATTACGCTGGAGGAATAGAAATTGTCACTTGCTGAATTTGATCCAGAAATCGCTCAGTCCATAAAAAACGAAACAGAGCGTGAAAATAACACCCTTGAAATGATAGCGTCTGAAAACTTTGTCAGTCGTGAAGTGCAGGAAGCTCAAGGTTCCGTTATGACCAATAAGTATGCAGAGGGTTATCCCGGCAAACGTTATTACGGAGGTTGTGAGTTCGTTGATGTTGCCGAAAATCTGGCGATTGAAAGGGCTAAGAAGATATTTTCAGCTGAACACGCCAATGTTCAACCGCATTCGGGTTCTCAGGCAAATATGGCGGTTTATCATACTTTATTGGAACCTGGCGATACGATATTGGGGATGAACCTGTCACATGGCGGACATCTCACTCATGGTTGTCCGGTAAACTTTTCCGGCTATACCTACAATGTTGTGGCTTATGGTGTTAACCAAGAGACTGAGCTTATTGACTATGAAGAAGTAAAAAAACTGGCAAAGGAGCATAAACCTAAACTCATTATCGTGGGTGCCAGTGCTTATCCCCGAATCATAGACCCGGTGAAGTTCCGCGAAATCGCAGATGAAGTTGGCGCAAAAATAATGACAGATATTGCTCATCCTGCCGGGTTGGTTGCTGCGGGTCTATATCCATCTCCTGTGCCTCATTCAGAGTTTGTGACCACTACGACTCATAAAACCTTGCGTGGACCTCGAGGGGGAATGATTTTATGTCGGGAAGAATTTGCTAAAGAAGTTAATAAGAAGATATTTCCCGGCATTCAAGGAGGACCTCTCATGCATGTAATTGCGGCAAAGGCAGTCGCATTTAAAGAAGCTTTGAGTGACGAATTTGTGTCTTATCAGAAGCAGGTGGTTGCCAATGCTAAGCATCTTGCTAATTTTCTCAATACCAATGGAAATAAAATTGTCAGTGGGGGTACGGATACCCACCTGATGTTACTCGATCTCCGGGCAAAAGACATAACGGGTAAAGATGCAGAGGCGGCTCTTGAAAAAGCTGGGATCACGGTTAATAAAAATACTATTCCCTTTGAAACGCGAAGTCCTTTCGTAACATCAGGGGTGCGTATCGGAACACCGGCGCTGACGACAAGAGGCATGAAAGAAAAGGAAATGGAACAGATTGGCGGCATGATTATTGAGACCTTGGATAATATCGAAGACGATACTTTTCACATACAAACACGGAAAAAAGTTCGCGATTTATGCGATCAATTTCCTCTACATTTGGAACTAACCAATAAATGAGATGCCCCGGATGTTCTGGAATGGAAAATAAGGTCATTGATTCCCGATTGAATAAAGAAGGAGATGTGATTCGAAGAAGAAGAGAATGCTTAAGTTGTTCCGACCGGTTTACTACCTATGAAAAACTAGAACGTTCTTTACCTTTGCTGATCAAAAAAGATGGTCGTAGGGAAGAGTTCGATCGTGAGAAAATAATTTCAGGTGTTAGAAAGGCATGCCAGAAACGTCCGGTAAGTACAAAAGATATTGAAGATCTCGTCGATCGAGTGGAACAGTATCTTCAGGAACTAGGAGAGAAAGAAATTCATGCCGTAAAAGTGGGCGAAAAAGTCATCCAGGAAATCTATAATTTGGATGATGTCGCCTACGTCCGTTTTGCCTCCGTATATAGGTCCTTCAAAGATGTGAATGAGTTCATGGTAGAGCTGAAGGAAGTACTCAAAAGCAAAGATAGCCCCAATCCCCCCGATCAGTGGCAGTAATCTCAGGAGTGTAAGGAAAGAGTGGAAGCCGTTGAGAATTTTTACCCTACCAATTTGCTTTCAACGTGCGTCGCCTGTAACCCAAGCTGCCCCTGCGGCGAGCAGTTGAATCCTATAAAACAAAATGTTACGATAGGCGATCGTATTTTATAGTAGACCTGTTTTCCCTGTTTAAAGGCCCCATGGATAAAATTTCGTTCAATATCGCGTTATTTAGTTATCTATTGGCTTCTTTGGCATATTTTGTTTATTTGGTCTATCGGCGACCACTAGTCTCGACTTTGGCTGGGTGGACTGTGGGTTTGGGATTGCTTTTCCAGACCATTTCTATTGGAATCCGATCCAGTCTGACAGGACACGGTCCGTATACAACCTCCTATGAGATAGCCATGTTTCTGGCATGGTTCATGGTGGTGATTTATTTTTTGACGGAATGGAAATACAAAATTAAAGACTTGGGAGCCTTTGTAATCCCTTTGGTCTTTTTAGTAATGTTGATCTCCGTATTTTTATCTAAAGAGGCGGGCTTGGTCCCCGAATCTGAGGTTCGATTCTGGCTGACCCTGCATAGAACGTTATCGATAATTGGGTATGCGGCGTTCTCAATAGCATTTGCAGCTGGAATCATGTACTTAATACAGGAACATCATCTTAAAACCAAAAAACTGGGCATCATGTATTTTCGTATGCCGTCATTGGAAGTTCTGGATG
>JAJDBA010000191.1 GCA_029261675.1 Nitrospinaceae bacterium | reverse complement strand
TTTTCAAACTGTTCAATAATAGAAAATTGCCGTTGAATTTCCTTCTGAATTTGTTCAGCCTCTAATGCCGAACATGCAGGAATGATAATATTTCTAATTCGCTCTTGCCCAATATTACGCATGGAGTCCTGATTACCGGTTGAACGTTCCATAATTTCGTTCCGTCCGGCTTGAGAGCGTAGATAATATAGGAAGTAATATGGACTTATCTCTTCAAATTGAATGCGTAGAGTTTTGTCGCTTAGCATCACATTTTTGGTAACTTTTTTTACAATAACGCATGCTCCCACCAATTCAATTGTATTGGCACGGCTGAAAAGAAAATCGTCACGATTTATAAAATAATCTGGATTTATCTTTTCAGGGTTAATGCAGGTCTTACTTTCGCTTTCGTTATATTCACCCCAAGTAACGGCACTGACTTTTGCAACACCAATTTCTTCTTGATTTGGTTCGCGTTCATCGCATTTGAAGCTCTTACCTGCACCGATATTATCTATGAAATATCCAAGCCGTGCATATTTCCATCCCAATGGAAGTGCAGGGAAAATTTTGGATTCCTTAAGGGTAACATCATCCAGCTTTTTTCTTCTGTGTGCTGGAATACGGCTTAACAGCTCATCGGCGGATTCGCATTTGTCTTTATTTTCCTCGCGCCAGTCTTTGGTGAGGTTGCCTTCAAAGGCGGATTTCAGGACGGATTGGCGGTAGATTTTGAGTTGTGCGCGGGCGGTTTTCAGGCTTTCCATGCCTTTATCCAGTTCGGAAAACAGCTCCTCAATCTTGGCTACAATCCGCTCTTGTTCGTTTAATGAGCAAAGAGGCAGCTTACTTTTTTTTAGAAAGGAATAATGCCTAGAATATCCACGGTTAGGAAGATTAACTGTTTTCAAAGAATAATAAATGAATTTTGGGTCAACTTCTGAGACGGGTTTAAGAATTTTTATACCATCTGCCCCTGGAGCAAAGGGAAAGTTTATCTGTTTAAAGCATCTTGTGTGATCTCCAAAAATAACCACGCTTCCTAAATCCTCTAATACTTTATCCTTAGCATTTGTATAACCGCCTATTAAATCTTGTCCTTGGTCAATAACTGGAAACTCTCCCTCAGACAGGTAAGCTTTTTGAGGGATTTTAATTCCATTAGTAGATACATTTTGTAATAAATCTTCAAACTCAGCCACTTCCCAATGTTCAGCAACATTAGGTGATGATGGCGTCCAATCTTCGACATCCTTTTTTTTCTCCATCATGCCGCCAGCACCTCATTCAATTCGCCCAGAAGGCTATCCATATCATCGCCGAAGAGCTGATACATTTTGCCCATGCCGCCATGGGCGTCGAAGGGGCTGGCTTCCAGATCGTCGCGCTCGATATGAAAGGAATTCATGACATGGTCGCGGATCATGTGCAGCCATTCCATTTGTTCCTTGTTGAATTTCGTGCCGCCGCCGCTGTGGTGTTTCATAATCCAGTCCTGAAAATTCTTGCGTACAATGTCGCTGTGGCGAGCAATGGTTTTATCTATGCCGCACGCTCGGCGGATCAGGGCGATAATCGCGGTTAGCTCACTCACCGGGTTTTGACTCTTCACCTCATCAAGATAGGCATAGGCACGCCAGACCCGCACCGGCGCAAGCTTCGGCTTATCCTGCTTTAAGGTATCCAAAAGCTGTTTAATCATGGCGTAAGTCACGTTTTGCCGCCGGTGGGGCGTTTTGAAAAAGATGGTCAGTGCCTCGATTTCATCGCAGTTTTCCTGTAAATAGCTTTCAAAATCCTGCACAAGGCTCAAGGCATTTTCCTGCGCATCGCCGTCCCATTCCGCGCGTGTGACGTTATCAAGGCTCTCATGGTCTATGGTTTGTTCCTTGTCCCGGCGGATATTATCCAGCAGATCAATCAGCTCGCCGGTGAAGACATTGGCGGCATCGCTCACTAATTTTCCTTGCGCTTGACTCTTCGTTTCCTCTTTTGGTTCTTGCGTGGCAGGGGTTTGTTCAATCTCTCTCGCTTTTGTTTCGACCTTGTCCGGGTCAATCGCCGCAAGCAGCCCGCCGACAATATCGGTCAGCTCTATGCCGCCAGTTTTTTCCTTTATGCGCTCTAAATCTTTATCATCAAGCTGTTTATTCAGGCGGGACAGCCGCCCGGCCAAGGAACTGACCGTATCTTCATCGCTTGCGCCCATCATCACGCCCATTGCAAGGTCTTTTAAGGGCACTGATGGTTTTGTAATCAGCGGCTGGCTGGCGGTTTTCAAGGATTTTGTGACACCAATGGCATCCACAATGACATAGTGCGTTTTCCCAGTTGCGGCGGAGGGCGTGACTTTCTTCAGATCGTCATAATTCAGCGTCCTTGTGCCGCGCCCCTTCATTTGCTCAAAGTAATTGCGGCTTTTGACATCGCGCATGAACAGGAGGCATTCCAGCGGTTGGATATCCGTGCCCGTGGCGATCATATCCACCGTCACAGCAATGCGCGGGTTATAATCATTGCGGAACTGCGCCAGAACGGATTTTGGGTTTTCCTTGGCTTTATAAGTGATTTTCTTGCAAAACTCGTTGCCTTCGCCAAACTCTTTGCGCACTGTTTGGATAATGTCATCAGCGTGGCTGTCCGTTTTGGCAAAAATCAGCGTTTTGGGAACCTCTTTGCGTCCGGGGAAAATATCGGGCAGCTTATCCCTGAATGTGCGGATAACGGTACGGATTTGATCGGGGTTCACAATATCGCGGTCAAGCTGTTTGGCGGAATAGACTTCCTCTTCATCCTGTCGCTCCCAGCGTTTTTTGCGGGTGAGTTTCTCCCGGCGCTCTATTTGCTGGTCGGCCTTGATAGTGCCGCCGCCCGTGGTGCGTTCCGTCTCGATCACATAGATTTCATTGCCGACATTCACGCCGTCTGCTACAGCCTTTTCGTGATCGTATTCACTCACCACATTCTTTTCAAAAAAGCCATAGGTGCGGTTATCCGGCGTAGCGGTCAGGCCGATCAAGTACCCGTCAAAATACTCCAGCACTTGCCGCCATGTGTTGTAGATAGAGCGGTGACATTCATCAATGATGATGAAATCAAAGAATTCCGGCGGGACTTTTTCGTTATAGCCGACAGGCACTGGCTCTTTCGGGCGCGTCATTTGTTCCGCCGGGTTTAGCTCTTCCAACGCTTCGTCAAGTTCCTCGTCTTTAAGGATGGAATACATGCGCTGGATCGTGCTGATACAGACTTGCGCGTCTTTGGGAACGTAAGGGGATGAAAGCCGCCGCGCATTGTAAAGCTCGGTAAATTTGCGGTTATCGTCATTGGGGACGAATTTCATGAATTCCTGCTCAGCCTGTTCGCCAAGGTTTTTGGTGTCTACCAGAAACAGGACGCGTTTGGCATCGGCATGTTTGAGAAGACGGTAAACGGACGTAATGGCGGTAAAGGTCTTGCCTGAGCCAGTGGCCATCTGAATAAGCGCACGGGGCTTGTCTTCTTTAAAGGAGGCTTCCAGGTTTTCAATCGCTAAGATCTGACATTTTCGTAATCCCTCGTGGTTAAGGGGTGGCATATCCAACAAGCGCCCGCGCAATGACTTGTCTTTGGAAAGCCATTCGGCCAGTGTCTCTGGTTTGTGGAAAGTGAAGATTTCCCGTGAACGAGGCTTGGGGTCGCGCCCGTTTGTAAAGCGCGTGATAATGCCCGTGCTTTCATAAACGAAAGGTAGTGGCTCACTATTCTGTACCCATTTCAGTTTTGCCTTGGCATAGTCGCCGGATTGCATTTCCACGGTTGTGATGTTCTGCGCTTCTTTTTCTCGCTTGGCCTCTATAACGCCGACCGCCTGTTTGTCTACGAACAAGGCATAATCGGCGGGGCCAACATCGGTTTGATATTCCCGAACAGCCACGCCCAGCCCGGCATTAAAATTGATACTGTCCTTATCCTGAACATGCCAGCCAGCCTCAACCAACATCGCATCAATGTTGTCACGGGCTTTTTGTTCTGGATTCTGGTTTGAATTGGCCATTTTTGTGCACTGGGTTTTTCTATATTTGTTGCTATAAAGTTTTTATAGTGTCCGTGCTTTCTTGACAAGGATGCCGTGCGATGTAGAAAGGTTCACATGCTGGTGTTCACAGATTTTGGTTTATTTAAAACATAGACAAATATTCTGCTTTTATGTAATCGTTAAGTGTTCTTAAAAATCAAGAGCATCTCTGAAAATCTTTGGCAGGAGCTAAAACCTTATAATTCTATCATATAAATGGCTAGATATTATTGCCACAGCAAGAGGCTACAATAAGACTTTGTAAATCATATTCCTCACCGGCAGACTTAGTATTCCTGTTCTTTGAAAGGGAGGTTTTCTTTCTTATCTTTGGGTTCAACCTCTCAAATTTCACCCGGTAACACACCGGGTGAAATTTTTTCAGAGCATCCCACAGTAACAACCATCATCCGGCGATTTCTCGCCGGATGTGATTTGGTTTCTATTTTGCGGCTACGGCTAGGGGTTGGTTTGCCTGTGCGGCACTTTCAAGCGCGTAGTCTGCCGCCTTCTGGGCTTTGCTGGCGGCTTGGATGATAAATTTATTATCGCTACGAAGACGGGCAAGCCATCCCTTGATATATTGGGCGTGGTCTTCGCGGGGCTTTTGCTCTAATCCAAGGCTTCCGCAAATCATGGCACTGCCAAGCTCGGCCACCAGTTCCTCAAATGCGTATTTTTCGCTACCGAATTTTCCAGAAAGTTCCCGGTCCAAACGTTTCTTGTTCCCTGTTGAGTGGGTGATTTCATGAGCAAATACGCTGTAAAAATGTTCCCGGCTGGCAAATTGCCCCAGTTCCGGCATGGCTATGTGTTCAGAAATTCCGGCGCTGTAATAGGCGCGGTCTGAATTGCGCAGGGGCAAATTTTCGGTTGCCATGTAACCATCAACAAAACTTTGCGCCTCTGCTATCGGGTCATGGTTCAAAAGTTTCTCTTTGAATTTTTGCTCAATGGTTCTGGCGGGCTCGCCTTCGACCTGCTCGGAATTAAACACCTTGTAATAGCGTGTCATGACACTTGACGTTTTTCCGGTGTCGTTGCCTTCCTCGTCCGCTTCATTAAAGAATTTCCAAAGCACGACGATTTGCCCGCGTTCGCCTTTTTTAACGCTACATTCTTTTTCTTTCCACTGATTAAACGTTCCCCAGATATTCGACTGATGGCCGGAATGGGATAACAAGATATGATTAATTCCCCGGTAGGCTGTGCCACGCAAATTAACAGGGGAATGCCCGACACAAAACCATGGCTGGTTATAATCGGCTGTGTTTACTTGCTCCAGTTGCTTGATAATCTGGTCTGTGACGATTTGATAGATTTTATCTGACATTTTGAATTCTCCTTTTTTGCCCTGCCCTTCATTGGGAAGGGGCTGCACACATGCAACCCTGCCTCTCAGGCGAAGAGGGGGGTAGCAAGCGCAATCCGAGGGGGATCACCCGGCCTGCACAAGCGGAGCCGTAGGCGTAGTGCGGAAGGTTGGGGAGTGGATTGCGTGCGCGGGGGCGCAGCCCTTAGAAAAAATAGAGGTTTTGAAACTTTGGCCAATCTGGACAAAGTTCATCAATGTACGGGGCGTTGCGGGGTAACCCCGCTGGAAAGGGGTGCGCTGAAAACAGGCCGGGAATCCGGCTTTACTGGTTTCCGGACTGGTTAAGGCCAGGGGAAAGGCTTTTCCCCTATAGATCAGGTATAAAAATAAATTCATGAGAGGAGACAACTCGAAATTCATATTCATTCCTCCGTTTAGTGAATGATTTTGTATCGCTCCTGAATGCGATTATTAAGATCATTGGATCATGTGGAGAGAAGGGCATTCCTCACGCGTTCCTCATTCGGGACATGGAGTTAAGAATGTGAAGTTGGATAGAACAAAGGAGGGGAGGACGAAATCAGCACAATGGCTCATTCAGGTGATTGGAATTTGAAATCGGGGATGGGACTTGATCCAAAACTGTCTATGTGGTCGATTTTTCAAATGAGTAATAAAGGATGGACTTACTAATCAAAATACCATACTATTTGAGTAGTATTTAAGGGGATTATTGCTCATGAGATGGAACTGGCAACACAAGGACTGGCCGAATTTTAAATATAAGACCAAGGACCTTAAGGCTCTGGAGGAGCAATTTCTCCATCGGTCCGGCCTGTTATTCGGCGCGTATAAGCATATCAATGACGAGGAGAAGGACCTTCTTAGGGTTGAACTTATCAGCACGGAAGCTCTAAAAACATCCGAAATTGAAGGGGAAATACTCAATCGGGATAGCATCCAGTCTTCTATCCGCCGGAATTTCGGTTTGACGACTGATAACCGGAAAGCTCCTCCTGCGGAGCAGGGTATTGCGGAGATGATGGTCGATTTATATCAAAACTACGCCAAGCCGCTCTCGAACCAAACCCTATTCAACTGGCATGAGATGCTGACCCTGGGACGGCGAGACTTAAAAGATATTGGCCGCTACCGAACCCACGCGGAGCCGATGCAGGTTGTATCCGGCCCCATACACAGGCCGAAAGTCCATTATGAAGCACCGCCTTCCGCTTCGATGAAAGCGGAAATGGCCGCTTTCATCGACTGGTTCAAGAAGACCGGTCCGAAGGGAAAAGAACCATTGTCGGCCCTAACCCGCGCCGGGATTGCGCATCTTTGGTTTGTCAGTATCCATCCCTTTGAAGACGGAAATGGGCGGATTGGCCGTGCCGTGGCGGAAAAGGCGCTGTCGGAATGCCTAGGTCAGCCGGTTCTGCTGGCCCTGTCCCAGACAATTCATAACAAAAGGAAAGCCTATTACTCTAACTTGGAGCAGAGTAATAAGGATAACGAGATAACGGACTGGCTTCTGTATTTTGCCGAAACCATCCTGGAGGCGCAGGAAGAAACGCAAATCCAGATTGATTTCCTGATTGTCAAAGCCCGCTTCTTTGACAAATTCAGGGACCAATTAAATGAGCGGCAGGAAAAAGTTCTGTTGAGGATGTTCATGGAAGGACCGAAGGGATTTAAGGGAGGCCTGAGTGGGGAAAACTATGTCCGCATCACCGGTACCTCCCGCGCCACGGCGACACGGGACTTAACGGATTTGGTAAAAAAAGGCGCACTTGCCAGGACTGGCGAATTTAAGAGTACGCGGTATAATTTGAACATAAAAAATTATTCCTGAAGGATAGTGTGTTGACTAATTTAGATTTTTCTAAGATTAGAGCTTATGGCGGAAGTCAAAACAACGGTTTTGAAGAGCTTGTATGCCAATTAGCTCATTTAAAAAAGCCAGAAGGTGCTGTGACCTTTATAAGAAAGGAGGGCGCTGGTGGTGATGCCGGAGTGGAGTGTTTTTGGAAATTGCAAAATTCTTCGGAAATTGCTTGGCAAGCCAAATATTTCACAGGAGGCATGGATGATTCTAGGTGGAGGCAATTAGATGAATCCTTTAATACGGCATTAGAGAAACACCCCAATCTTAAAAAGTATGTTGTAAGCCTGCCCTTAGATAAGACGGATAGCCGCAAAAAAGGACGAGGGGGAAAACAAATAGTATCGGTTCAAGATGAATGGGATGAGAAAACAAAGTCATGGGCAGAACTTGCAAAAGCAAAAGGCCGCGATATTGAGTTTGAATATTGGGGCAAGCATGAACTTACTTTGTTTTTAACCATAGACGATCCCCTATATTCAGGTCGTGCGTTGTATTGGCTTAACGAACCGATTTTAGGGTTTGATACCTTTGAAGCTATAACTCGGAAATCTAAAGAGAGTTTAGGGGAGCGATATACTCCGGAATTTCATGTCGATCTACCAATTTCTGAGAGTTTTGACGGTTTGTGTTCAAATCCAGAGTGGTGGGAAAGGCTTACAAAAAAGAAAAGGAAATTAATAGAACAAAATAGCCAATTCTTTGGAAAACTCTTGGGCGCTGACGATGAATTTTTAGATAAGGAAAAGCTACAGCAACTGGAAAGTATCTGTTCAAAACTAATAAATCTTCTTACACAAAGCATAAAACAGAAGAACATTTTTGAATTCTTAGATGAAACCAGAGAACTTTGTGATCAAATTTCAAGTTACCAAGAAAGCCTTATCGATGAGGATAAAAAAGAGCTTTTTTATGAAGATAAATTTAGAGATGAAAGGGTTATCTTTAATAGTCTTTTCTATGAATTCAGAGGTTTTTCTCATTTCTTAAATTCGAAAGCAACAAAAGCAGCAGAAGTCAGAGCTGCTCTCTTGTACGGAGAGGCTGGAATAGGGAAATCTCATCTTCTTTGTGACCTAAGCCTTCACAGAATAGGAAATAAATCCCCCACGGTCTTTCTATTAGGCCAGCATTACGAGGGAGGGAATCCCATTCAGACCTTGAAAAACGTACTAGATTTATCAAGCCATAGTAATAAGCAGGTATTAGGAGCATTAGACGCAGCGGGTGAGGCGCATAGAACAAAAACTCTTATCATAATTGATGCAATAAATGAGGGGTTAAATAGGGATGATTGGCACAATCACCTTAGAGGATTTTTAAGTGACGCCTCTTCATACAAAAATATTTCTGTCCTTTTGAGCTGCAGGTCTACTTACCTAGATTATATTTTGCCGAACAGCATCAACGATCATTGTCTAGTTCGAATACAGCACATAGGGTTTCAAGGCTATGAGCATAGAGCTGCTGAAAAATATATGTCGAAGCAGGGTATATCTAAGCCGAGTGCGCCAATATTGGCACCAGAGTTCACCAACCCTTTGTTTTTAAAAACTTGCTGCCAAGCACTTAAAGACAGCGACTTAAGTGGGTTCCCTAAGGGTATGCAGGGTATGTCTTGTTTATTTGATTTCTATTTGCAAAGTGTTGAAAAGACAATAGCTAAAAGAAAAAAATATAACCCAACGGAAGCAATAATAAAAAGCTCTTTCGTCGAATTTTCCGCTAAAATTTTCCCTGATAATTTGAGTGGCTTACCTGTGGCCGAAGCTAGGAAGATTGTAAATTGTTTCGATCCTAACCCAAATAATGGGGATAGTCTTTTTATCGAATTAATTGATGAGGGGGTTTTATCAGAAGATATTTCTTATTGTACACACGACAAAGGAAGCCCTGTCATTAGATTTACCTATGAAAGGTTTAGTGATCATTTTGTATCTCAGCAAATTATCAGCCAATATGATGACCAAACTATCAAAGAAATATTTTCAAAAGATAAGCCACTAGGAAAAATTATTGAAGAGAATGGTTACTATCGCTTTGAAGGTATTTTTGAAGCTCTGTCTATAATTATAGCCGAGAAGTACCGTATGGAGCTGATTGACTTGCTTCCAGAAGAGCTCGCTGACCGAATTGATGATTGGGTTCTTTCAAGAATGTTTTCTGAAACGGTTATCTGGAGGTCTGCCACCTCTTTTACCAATAGAACTTTGGAGATTCTAAACAACCTCACAGGCTACGAATATGATTCTCCTGCACTCGATGTTCTATTAAAGCTGTCCACAGAACCCGACCACCCATGGAATGCAAATTTAATACATAAAAACCTTATTGATAAGTCTATGGCTGAGCGTGATCGCTTTTGGTCTATTCATATAGCTCTTGGTGATCAAATTGAAGAAGATGGAGAAGTCGAGTCTATTATCAGAACTCTCATTGAATGGTCTTGTTTTGGAGAGATAGAAGATATTGAAATAGAGCGGGCTAGGCTATGTTCAATCACATTACTTTGGTTCCTAACTACTTCTAATAGAAAAGTTAGAGATCAATCTACAAAATCTCTTGTACGATTATTATCTGGCCACCCAAAATTATTGCCGGAATTACTCAAAGAATTTCACCATGTAAACGACCTATATTTAGTTGAGCGCCTTTATGCTGTGGCGTATGGAATGGTTTGTAATATTGATGATAGATCATTGATTTCTGAGGTTGCGGGAGTTGTTTATGATCTTGTTTTTAAGAATGGAAAGCCCATACCACATATTCTTTTGCGAGATTATGCAAGGGGAATTCTAGAATACGCATT
>JAJDBA010000190.1 GCA_029261675.1 Nitrospinaceae bacterium | reverse complement strand
TGCACCAATGTTATTGCTGTTTGCAGCGGTGACATTGTCAACAAAAATGGCGTTACCCGTGCTGTTCAACGTCAACGTGGCGGCTGCGATATTTTCCAACTCAGCGCCACTCATATTAAACAAACAACTTCCACAAGAAGCCGTGCCCAACCCAATCCGGTTAATCGAACTAATCGTCACGTCGTTAGAACCCGCATCAATACCCCCCTGCAGGTCGATATCGAGAGCGCTAATCGAAAGCGTATTACTATTTGTATTCAATGTAGCGCCGCTGAAAATCTCAAACAGGCCCGCTGCTCCACCCCCGGTTCCGGTACTAAAAAGGGTGGCCCCTAATGAAGAGAAATTATCAGTGAGCCGAATGGAGTCACCCGCAAGAACAGAAACAGCACCCAAGGCCTGCGCGGCACTCAAAATATAGACATGACCACCCCCAGCCGAGGCATCCAAGGTGATTCCGCTTGCCAACGTAACAATGTCGTTGCCATCAACCAAGCCATTCGCATCACCGTTCAGGAAGATACCTCCCCCCGAAGTGATGTCACCATTAATGATAATTCCGTCGTCAGCAGTAAGAAAAGTTTTAAAAACACCCTCAAAGTCGTCATTGATGGTGATCGTACCTCCTGCCGTTATATCAGCTTGAACCGTTGATACAATTCCTACCAAAGCGGAAGAAGAACCCGTGAGCGTGATATCCCCCGCCGCAGTCAAATCAACCGAAGCGTTGAGGGTAATTACGTCGGTCAACGTTCCACTGCCATCAACATCTGCAGTGATTGACAAGTCGCCCGTATCAATCTCCAGACCTTCCCCGATCCACACTTCCGCATCAGACAAAACGGTCAAAGCATTGAAAAAGGAACCTGCCGTATCTATCGCACGCCCAAACTCAACACTACCACCCGCATCCAGAATCACAGTACCAATGTTATCGCTGTTGGCAGCGGTGATAGTATCGACAAAAATCGTATCGCCTGCATTTTCTATAGTCAACGTGCCGGCTGTAATATTCTGCAATTCAGAGCCACTAATCTGCATTTCACAAGCCGGGCAATTACTTGAATTACCAATCTGTATCTGCCCTGGGCCAGCAATAGAAATCGTCACATCACCCGCGCCTGCATCAAGCGCTCCCTGAATGTCTACATCTCGGGCGGTGACCTGCATGGACCCGCCTTGCGACTCTACCGAAGCTGTAGCACCGACCACCAGAGTTCCACTGCCGCTCAAATCACTGTCAGCAGTAAACACCAAGTTCAGCGTATCACCACCAGCCGAGGAATCGAAGATGCTGTTATTCAGGATAATGTCGTTCTGCGCGATGAAAGAAAGGGTGTTGGTACCGGTGCCATTAAAATCCAAATCGATGTTGAGCGTAATGTCCCCCGCCTGCGTTCCATCGGAACCGGTAGTGATCGTAACATTGGCACCGCCCGTCAGAGCAGCTATGATCAACTCCACTCCAAGAATCGACGAGTCACCTGTGGAAACAAATGGATTAGAACCGTTGATATCTGTATTTCCAGAACCCGCCACGATAGTAATGTCACGCGGGTCTATCAACCACTCTCCACCCAAACCAAAAGCCGCTGTCACATCTGCGGCACGAGTAATTTCTAAAAAGTTTTTACCGGAAGTTTCTACGAATCCACCATCGCCCGACAAGGCGCCACCCGTCGCACGGACACTGCCGTAAATACGCGTTGTATCATCTGCCCAGACAACCACTTTTCCGCCATCACCACTTTCAATAGCATCAGCAGTTATAGTAGCATCCTCACTCACATAAGTGTTGGTGGCGGTTTGAACATCGCCACCGCCTTGAATATCCCCACCAATAAGAGCGGTTCCGCCGCCAGCATTACCTGAGACATCAACCACACCTTCACCAAACACACCTACTTTTTCACCCACCATGTGAACGGTACCACCGGTCTGACCCGACTCTTTACCTGAAGCATCCAGGATTCCCGAGTTGGCGACTACTCCGGAGTCACCACCCATGAGAAAAATTTCACCATTTCTTTCGACAGCAGAATGAGCTTCGATGATTCCAGTATTATTAACAACATTTTGAATGATGTTTCCCGCATCCCTTGCAGAGAGAACAACGCGCCCGCCATCAGCCTTGATAAGACCCGCGTTCTTAACACGATGATCAATAACATTGCCGTCATCATCCAAAACATCGCCATCCACCGCTTCGGTGATCGCAAAGTTGATCAGGCCATCACCAATAAAATCCAACGAAGCCGCCTTACCCGATGCCAAAGCCACGGAGCCCATGTTAGCAACAACGATTCCGGTATTTGTTTCCTCTGTTCCGTAATTTTCCACAACCGGTGCCAACAAGCCGACATAAGAAGAAGCCTTAATGAGACCGCGGTTGACTACAGAAGAAAGAGGACGTGACGGATCTTGTGTGAAATTATAATTTCCGTCTTTAAAGTCTTGGTTCGTGATACTCAGAGTGGTAGCCAACAACCCACCCACGTTTACTTGAGCACACTGACCAAAAATCACACCTGAACCATTGGATATAAACACCTGACCGTTTGCCTTCAACGACCCAAGAATGAGACTGGGACTAAGACCTACGACTTCGTTCATCGCAATAGAGCCTGCATTAAGTTGCTTAAACTCAACAGTCTGACCCCCGGGAACATCAAAAGTATTCCATTTGGTGTGCAGCTTGTCCGTATGCTGACGAATCACCAGTTCATTGGCGTTGGATCGATCGAAATCCGCTGAACCCGAAACAACATTTTCCCCGGTCGGAAGCGTAATCGCAAAAACCAAAGTGGGGAAACCACCCAATAAGTAAATTAATAATCCCACACACAAACGTAAACAAAAAACGCCGCGCGTTTTTTTCCCTGTCTGTGATTGCTGGATAACGTTGTTCATTTCGTTTTCTTATAAAAAATTTTCAAGTCGTAAAAAAGCAAATCTTAACCATAAATAAAAAATCCATTTATTTCTACACACTTATTCTAATTTAAATGTCGACTTTTCGGGGAACTATAAGGTCACAGCAATGTCACAGTCGAGCAACAAAACAGCCCCTTATTAGACACACCTTCATATTCAATCTTTAATGATTTTTTCTAAAACTTCTCAGATACCATCGAGCTTTGCAGCAAGAGTTTTTCCGGTAATCTCTAAATAGCGATAAAGAAAAGAGTTACCAGAAAAAACCAGGAGTATTGTTTCGTCACTAGCTTTCCACATCCGAAATCAGATATTTTGAGGGGTAGCTTGGAAGTTTTTGATCTTGAATCGCTAAAATTTATTACGGACAGGGATAATGAAAATAAGTGGTAATAATAAGCTGGATAAGAGAAAGTGAACTTCCTAAAATCTAAAGTCCAAAAAATAACAGACGAGTCTTTTTATTAAATTTTCCACTAGGAAACTTAATGTGTGCGATAACCGGTTTATTTAGCTTGAATCACTCACCTTCCCCGGGTTTGATTTTAGAAATGACTCAAGCTTTAAAACATCGCGGCCCTGATGACGAAGGCTATCTTGCGCTTATAAAAGAAAGCGATGGCTTGAGCGCAATCCCTTTGCGAGGCCCTGACAGCTCGGTGAACAACGAACCTCCCTGCGAATTATTCAACGGAAAAGCCTTGGGTTTTTTAGGTCATCGTCGACTGTCTATTCTCGATCTTTCCAGCGCTGGTCGTCAACCTATGCAATATAAAGAGAATCTTTGGATCACTCATAACGGTGAAATTTATAACTATCTGGAACTACGCCAAGAATTGTCCAAGGAAGGATATAGCTTCAAAACTGAAACAGACACAGAGGTGATTCTCACAGCTTATGATCACTGGGGTGAAGATTGTGTGAAACGATTTAACGGCGACTGGGCATTTTGTATTGTTGACCGAAACCAAAAACGATTGTTCTTATCCCGTGACCGCTATGGCATTAAGCCATTTTATTACTTTCGAAATGATTCCTATTTTGCGTTTTCCTCCGAAATAAAAAGTTTAATGACACTGCCTTTTCTCGAAAAACAGCTAAATCAAGAAATGGTAGCGAATGCAATGCTCTTCTCCCTTAACGATCACAATGATCAAACTCTTTTCTCTAAGGTCTTTCAGGTTTCCCCTGGCCAAAATTTAATTTTCGATCTCGATTCAGGAAACATCAGTAAGAATTTTTACTACCATCTCCCTCAAAGTCAGGAATTGGGGGAATATGATACCAATCAGGCAAAGAAATATGTCTCGGATATACGAGAACTTCTTTTTGATTCCGTGCGTATCCGTTTACGCGCAGATGTTCCAATTGGTTCCTGTTTATCCGGCGGATTAGATAGCTCGGCTATCGTCGCAATTATTTCACAACTGAATCAAGAATCTGGAAATGCAGAGAAACAACATACCTTCACTTCTTCGTTCCCAGGTGAACCTATCGATGAATCACGCTACGCAAAAAAAGTTCTGGAAAAAATTAATGCTAAAGGCCACTTTATATATCCTCAAGAGGACGCATTTTTAAAATATTTATCTACACTTTTTCATTTTCAGGATGGGCCGTTTGGCGGATCGTCAACCTATTCCCACTGGCAAGTCATGAAAGAAGCTTCTAAACATGTAAAAGTCACCATGGATGGTCAGGGTGCTGACGAAGTGTTTTCCGGATATAGAAACTATCGCGTCTCTTACTTTGCAGACTTACTTAAAAGATGCCATCTCATTTCCTTTTCCAATGAAATGCTCAGCCTGATGAGAAATTTGAAAAAACCTTCTTTAATTCTAAAAGAAATAAAATCCCTGCCCTTTTTCATTCTTGGAAAAAGTTTTAAGAGAAAGGTTTATCGTCTAATTCACCAAAAGGATTTCGCAAATTTTAAAAATTTATATGGCTATGAAGATATAGAAGGGATAAAAACCGTTAATAAATTTTTCAGCAACAATGTCAATGAACTACTCGCTTTTTATATGACTGCCTCCAGCCTGCCGCACCTTTTAAAATATGGAGACAGGAACAGCATGGCTTGCTCGATTGAAGCAAGGATGCCCTTTACAGACTATCGACTGGTCGATTATGTTTTTCCGATTCCAGCTGCTTACAAAATGCACAATGGTTGGACAAAATGGTTACTGCGCCTTGCCGTTGACGATATTCTACCCAAAGAGATAACTTGGAGAAAAGACAAACTCGGGTTTGCAGCTCCTGGCTGGCTATCGAAAGGAGAACTACTAAAACACTGGATGGAATTCAACCAACTGACATTTTCTAACACTAACAAATGAAATTAACATTTGTAAATCATGCATCCATAATTTTTTCGCAGGATGACATCCATCTGATTACTGATCCTTGGATTGAAGGAAAAGTCTTCCATAATGGCTGGTCCCATATTAGCAAAGGGCAATTTAACTACCCGGACTTCGAAAATATCACGCATATCTGGTTTTCACATGAGCATCCAGATCATTTTTTCCCGCCAAATATTACCTCCATCTCTTTAGAGTTCAGAAAAAATATTACTGTTTTTTATCACAAGACCAAGGACAAAAAGGTCATTGAGTTTTGCAAAAAATTAGAATTCAAAGAAGTAATCGAATTAACACCGAATAAAGAGTTTGAATTAAGCCCAAACTTTAAAATCATAAATACACCCACTGGCTCCGATTCATGGCTTTACATAAAAACCAATGAACACACCTATTTAAACACCAATGACTGCGTTATAAACACTAAGAAAGAAGCGGATGAAATATTAAAAGCCACTGGCGAAATAGATGTTTTGCTAACTCAGTTTTCTTATGCTTCCAAACATGGCAATAAAGACCAGCCTGAAAAAAGAAAAAAAGCTCTTGCCGATAAGCAATATCAAATTAAAAATCAAATTGAAACTTTTAACCCTAAATATGTTGTTCCTATAGCAAGTTTTGTTTGGTTTTCTCATGAAGAAAATTTTTACATGAATGACGAAATGTACACGATAGATAAGGTTGAAAATTTTTTGATCGGTAATGGCGTAACTCCTGTCATTTTATATCCGGGAGATATCTTTTCAAGTAACCAACCACACAACAATGAAGACAGCATACAAAAATATTTAAACGATTTAAAAACTATCAAGCCTAAAAATGTCACCAAAACCCAATCTATCAACATTGAAGAAATAAAAGAAAGCTCAGATATCTATATCAAACGATTAAAAAAAGAAGATTTATTAGCATTCTTACTTATTTCGAATTACCCAATAATAGTTCATTTAACAGATACAAATAAAATCATAAAGTTTTCTACATTATTTGGTTTGCAAGAGATAAAAATCAAAAAAGAAAAGGTGAATTTACTGATGACCTCAGAGGCACTCGATTATTGTCTGAAATTCAATTGGGGATTTGCAACAACCAAAATCAATGGAAGGTATCAATCCAACAGCGATAAAGACGAAATTCTGTTTAATTACTATTCATCTGTAGGAGGCGCATTAAATCATAAAAATTCCACATTCAAGAGGGTCTTAAGCAAAATAATAAGAAAAATTAAAGGTGCGTTGCCCACACCCTAGAAATATTTTACCCTCTTGATGTCAATTCCATGGCAGCCTTCTTTCAAAGAAATCTAACCGGCTAATTTTGAAAGCCATACAGCTTAAGTTGGGACTTCTTTCATCCCATGCTACAATTTTTATCAGCAGAACTAGTTTCACCTCCGGCAACAAAGTTTTTGATCTTTTTCTCATCGAATCTCCATGAATAATTGCTTCATCTATGTTAGCCAAATCCCTCGCACTGGCACTGCTGGCCAAAATAAATTTGAACAAGGTGTTATTGCAAGCCTTTTAAAAAGAAAAAGCACTGACGAGAATTTTGAAATCAAAATATTCTCTGCCTCCATTGATGGGGAACAATCCAAGGATGAAAAATTAATTCTTACTCCACTAAGGAAAAATTATGCTGGTTTTATTCTTCACCAATTCCGACTATTTTTCAGTTTAGGCAACTATTTATGGGGTCGAAGAAAAAACAACTTATATATATTTGTTCGTTATCATCCCGCCATGATTGCGCCACTGATTCTTTCTTTCATTTTTAATGCCCGCTTAACGATGCGAACCGGGCCTGTTTTACCTAACCTTTCTTTCTTTAATAAAAATCCTGGAGTAGTTGTTTATCAATGTATCAAATGGGTGCTGGGCCTCTTTTATGAAAAATCATCTTCAATTGTAACTGTCACTGAAAAAATCAAAGATTGGGTGTTAGAAACCTATAAGCTGAATCCAGAAAAAGTCGTGGTTATCCCCAATGCTACCGACACAACACTATTTTTCCCTGAGCCACCGGATAGAAGGAAATGGGGTTTGCCGGAAAACGAATTTTTGTTCGGGTTCGTAGGATCTATTTTCGAAGCTCAAGGCTTGGACACCCTCATACAAGCACTAGGACTTCTAAAAAAAAATGGAGCACAAGTTCCCTTCATCTTTATAGTGGGAGATGGGGAATATCTACCCACTCTCAAATCCTTAGCAGAAAGCCTGGGCGTAGCAAACCATATAACCTGGGCTGGGAATATTCCTCATGAAGAAGTGCGTTCAGCTATTAACGCCTGTAACATGATGCTTATTCCAATCAAAAAAGAATCTCTGGAACTGAAAGGGTCTTCTGCATTGAAGCTCTGGGAATATCTGGCTTGCGACAAACCCATCCTTGCTTCTGAATTCTCAGATCACCAGTTTTTGGAAAAATCGAAACTGGGGAAAATGATTGCATTGGATAATATAGAATTATGGGCTGAAACCATGGCCTTGGAAGCCAATAAAAAAGATTTTCTTTTGCAAGGGCGGGGACAAAAATTTATTAAAGAAGAATATAGTTACGATTCGGTTGTAGAAAAATTCATTTCTCTTAGCATCGGACCAAAACCGGTATAAACAAAATGTGCTAATGCAATGGCTCACCAACAACAACTTAGAAACTACTTACAAAATAAATAATTAGGATTTTTTGAATTGGATGAATCTTTAAATAAAAGAAGCTTTTCATTTAATGTTTTAACCCTTATGGGAGGTACCGCTTTGGCCCAGGGAATTGGGTTGATCGTAATTCCATTGTTGACGCGTCTCTACACCCCTTCTGACTATGGGTATTATGCCCAATATATTGCCTTTTTCAATTTCCTCACTCCCTTGGTTCACTTTCGATATTCTCTGGCAATTATGCTCCCGAAAGAAGACCATGACGCATTGGAAGTAGTGCGCTTATGCTTAAGAATTTCAATTTCTTTTGGTATAATTTTATTTTTGTTTTTATTTTTCACCCAACCTTCCTTTTTTGATCTTCCAGGAGTTACAGACAATAATTGGCTCCTTGCTATAGTTGCAGCGGCTATTGTTCTGGGTGGCATCACTCAGGTCTACACAGAATGGTCGAACCGAGCAAAAAATTACATTTTGATGAGCCTATCGAGAGTATCCCAAGTAGGAGGGATGGTAATAACTCAAGGCATTGCAGGTTTCATTTCAGGTTCGACCTTACTTGGCCTAGTTTTTGGCCATATACTAGGCTATGTACTTGGATTGAGCACGTTAATATATGGAAACAAAAATTTAAAAAACAAACCACTATTCTTCTGCCCCACACAGCCTCTACTAAATAGTATAATTCGGTATAAAAAGTTTCCTCTATTTACATCGTGGGGCGGCATCCTCGATGGAATTTCTTCTTATGGCACCCCTTTACTTTTCGCAGTATATTTTTCACCAGACATGGTAGGAAAGTATGCACTTGCCAACACAGTCCTTTCTGCCCCCATTATGTTGATCGGCCATTCTATTTCCAAAGTCCTCTATCAAAAAATGTCTGAAAATATAAAAAATGGTTTGAGTATCAAGGGCTTGGTTCGTGTCATTCTTGTTCGTCAATTTTTTGTATCCTCGCTAATAGGAACTATTATCTATTTATTTGGCCCGGCTCTTTTCGAATTTTTTTTCGGAGACAATTGGGGTTCCTCAGGGCAGTTCGCAAAAATTCTTGTCCCTGCAATGTTTTCCCAATTCTTCGTCTCGGCATTATCAACCGTTCTATTAATAAAAGAAAGACAGGATCTTCTGTTGATTGCCCAAACAATCCTGGCCTTAACAACAATAGGTTCTATTTTAATAGTCGGTATATTGAGTTTTGACGAAACTCTAGCATTAACTGTTTTTTCAATTACTCGTGCGATAGCGAACCTGGTCTACCTCGGGATCATTTGTAAGGCTGCCCGCATTTTTTAAAAATGGGAATCTTCATAAAGATAGAATTAGAGAGAGTATAGAGTGAGTTCTACAAACAGCATAAGTCTTTCTAAAATCAAGGGAGCGCTTGTCTTCTTCTACTTTATTTTAAGGGGTGTACCTCTTGAAGGCATATTAAGCAATAATCTTGGAGCTTCTATCGGCACCTATGTGTTGGTACTTGGATTATTTTTATTCACCTTACCTGCCCTGTGGAAAAAAAATGCAACTTTACCGTTCATCTTTTTTTATCTCTTCGGTGTCATATTTTTAATAACTTTTTCTTTTGCTTTTCTGGACAATTTAACTTCAGAAGGTTCCTCGCTCGGACTTTACTTTGAGTATGTCTTGAGCATATCCGTAGTCATACTGATTTATTTCACATTCCAATCAGATAAAGATATTGACTGGTTTTTTAAAGCCTTGATTTATTCAAGCTTAACCATAAGCTTATACTGGGGTATTTTTGTCATACTAAATCCAGATGGCGCATGGCGCATAGGAGCAATTGGAGGCACAGGTGCAACTTTTAATACCGTAAGCTATCAAATCGTGGCCGCCGCCTGGGCAGGGCCAATGGTTAACCTTCTTAAACCAAATCGTTTACTTCGCCTAAAAATATCGCGAGATATCCCTCTCCTTCTTCTTTTGACTTTTGGAAATTTTCTTACTGGCACCAAAGGAGGTGTCGTTCTGGAGTTTGGATTATTGGGAATGCTATTGTTTATGGGATTTAAAGAAGGAGGAAACAAAATGAACGCAATAAGTTTTTGCAAACAGTTTGTTTTCATTATTTTAGTTCCTATCACTGTACTTTATTTCACTGTCCGCCAATTGGGCGGCGGACTTGAAGCCATCAACCGCATCTTTTTTGGGTTTCAAAGTGCACACGCCTTTGATGCCCGAATTCAAATGCTATTATATGCGAAGGATCAGATTCTCGATGATCTTCCAAGCCTATTTTTTGGGAGTGGTTTCGGAGCTTTCAACTTGGATATCGGGGGAGGTAGCGGAGTCACCGCAGCAAAATATCCACACAACCTGTTTCTTGATTTGGCTTTTAACGCTGGCTTGCCAGCAGCAATTTTGTTAGCCATCTGGATGGTTCATATTTGGGTTTTCATTATTAAGCTAACGAAACAGCAAAACCAAGATCCCTTTCAAAGGCAAAATTTAATAAAAACTGTTGGATGGGGAGTTGTTGCCTGTTTTTCTGCCCTTACAGTATTCAAATTTTCCAGCAATACAATGTTATGGTTTTTCTTTGCGCTGGCAATTCGCATACGCCAGAACCTTTTAACCGGAAAGTCTAATAAAAGAAAGAACGCTTTTGATTATTGAATGGGTTGGCTGCAGCGGAACTGGAAAATCTACTCTGCGTGAAGCAGTCTATAGACACATGCATTCTTCAGGTATTGATGCTAAAAAACCTCTTGAAGTATTTTTAGGTGGCTCAATTGCAAAAGCCATATCCAATGAAAGACTGCAAAACATAGTATTGGACTTTTTAGTGCTACCTTGGTCAATATTCAGTTTTATTAAGTACAGACGTTTTATAAATTTTTGCCGTAAAATCCTAAATGATGGTCATTTTAGCTTTAGCCTCAGAGCAAAACTGCTTCGTAGCATTATACGGAAAACGGGTCTTCATATTTTTCTAAACAACTTTTGCAACAAAAAACGACCAATTCTTATAGACGAAGGTACCGTACATATTGCACACTTACTCTTCGCAAATGGGGACAACAACAATATTTCACCCCAAAATATAAAGAACTTTTGCGAATTAGTTCCTACACCTGAACTGATCATTCACATCACAACTCCCGAATCTGATGCACTGGAAAGAACTTTGAACCGCCAAGACAAACCCATCGCCAACACTTCACCCGAGGCTATAAAGCGCTTTATAAAGCTGGGCCATGACACATTTAAACTCTTGCATGACCTGACACCTTGGGAAAATAAAACCATCACACTCTTCAATTCAAATAATTCTCCAAAAAGCAATGAAGAGGCCGCATTAGATATTACCAAGCAAATCATGGATCACTTATCTTTATCAAGACGATGAATACCCTCCTCCTAATAAAAGATTTTTTTGAGACCCTCAATTCTCGCCAGATTGAATACTGTCATTGGAAAAGCAATCACTCCCTCAAATCATTTCTTCAGGGAGAAGGAGATCTAGACCTTCTAGTTTCCGGCAGTTCAAGAAAAGAGTTTGAAAGTGCTTTATCAGAGTTTAATTTCAAATTAGCCGTCAGCCCAGCTTGGGAAGAGACCGTATCCGTTTATCATTATTACGGACTAGATGAAGAGACTGGGAAAATTGTTCATCTGCATATTTATTTCAAACTTTTATCTGGAGGCATGCTGATAAAAAATTATCATCTGCCTTTCGAAAGATTACTTTTAGACAGATCAAACGAATTAGATGGCATAAAAGTTCCAGATAAAGCATCGGAACTGTTAGTGTTTGTGGTCAGAAAGATTCTGGAGTGCAGTTCAGCGCCTGACTACTTATTCGTTATCCGCGAAGAAGAAAATATCAAAAGGGAGTTTAATTGGTTGTCTGATTTGGAGACACTGAACCAAACCAAAAATCTTTTACCTCAATATTTACCAAAAATCACTCCGCTTATATTTGATGAATATATTCAAGCTTTACAATTCAAACCTAAGTTTTTCACAAGGCTTTCCCTGAGTAAAAAATTGCACAAAGTTTTTTCGGAAAATGCAATAAATGCTCCCATAAAAAATAAAGAACTAACATGGAAAAAGTTTTTCCATTTACTACATCAAAAGTTTATTTCAAAAAAGCAGGCCTACAATTTTTGTCGCGGTGGAACCCTGATAGCATTTGTCGGCGCAGATGGATCAGGGAAAAGCACCCATATCTCAAGGATAGAAAATTGGCTCACGAAAATGGTTTTTGTGAATAGAATCCATACGGGGCTACCTCCTGCAACCTGGCTGACATTTTTTCCTCGCCTTTTTTTACCTGTGTTTCGAAAGTTATTTCCCAGTCAAAGAATAAACTCCGTAGAGCTAAAACAGCAATCTGGTAACAACCAGAAAAAAAAAGATACCTCCTATTCTATTCTTTTTTTAATTCGATCCATCATGGTTGCCTTTGACCAAAAACAGCTGGCAAATGCCGCTCGTTATAGCGCAGATAGTGGTAAAATAATAATTAGTGATCGCTATCCTTCAGCAGCATTAGGGGGTATGGATGGTCCAAGAGTTGATCCATCATTTTTCAACAATGGCGCCCCTTTCAAACGTTTTCTTGCCAGAATCGAAAAAAAAATCTATAACAGCATTTCCAAACCTGATTTGGTTTTCAAATTAACCATCCCATTAGAACTAACCCTTCAACGCTTAGCTGAAAGAAAAGAAGAAATGGATGACGAGCCTGAAAAACAAATCCGATGCCGACAATCCGTAATGGACAAATGGGAAATTCCAGGGGTCCCAATCCATGATATCGATAATTCTGCACCCCTTGAAGACGTGCAAAGAAAAATCAAAAAAATCATCTGGGATTCAATATAATCTAGAATGTATTATAAGAATACGATCTCAATCAGCAAGAACTTAGAATCCAAACCTCTCTGACAGACTAAAAGATCATGAAACTACGACTGAACGACTATCTTGTTTGCCC
>JAJDBA010000189.1 GCA_029261675.1 Nitrospinaceae bacterium | reverse complement strand
TTTCCTTTCATTTTTTGCCTGAAAATATAGGAGCCTATTTTAAAGGCTTGAAAAATGGGAACGGGCATGGAATCAATTTATTTAAGGTTGGGTAAAATAGAATAAATTATTTTTTAACTCTGGACCAATATTATAAGATGCTTCGAGACAAGAGCAAAGAATTTTATCCTTTGAAATCAACAGGTATCAACTCTTTGAAGAAAATTTTTATATTGCTGATAATCACTGTTCTTGCTCTGGCTTTCGATGGAACACTGTCCAAAGATATATTTGATTATCAGTTAAGCAGCTTTACAGATTGGCTGACAGCAATCTTGATTATTGTGATTCTGCTCACCATAGTCTGGGCCGACTCGGCAAAAAGTGATGGCAATAAGAACATCCCAGAGTGATATTTAATTATGTTGGCTCATCCCTAATATTTTGTATTTTCAGGACGAGTTTTTTAACAGGCTCAGGAGTGCATAAGGTTCCACAGGCCCATCCGCCTGCACCCAAACGGTTCCATTACCACCATGGGCAACTGAAATGCTTTCTCCAGAAACTTTCTCCATAGCTTTAATTTTAAATTTATATTGTCCGCTAGGGGAAAGGCATTCGGCTTCATCCCCTAATTCCATTCTATTTCTAACATCAACTTCCATCCACCCCGGACGTTCATTAACCACCTGACCTCCAAAAATCTGCGGCTGGTCCGTTTCCTGCGGTGAGTCAAATCTTTCCGTTTCACGGTTCGCCGCAGAAATTAAAAATGCCGACGTAAAACCTCGGTTAGCCGTCTTACCTATTTCCGCAATCAAGTCGGGATTAAAAGCTCTGTTTTCTTCTAAATCATCGAGAGCCCGTCGATAAGCTCGAGTGACTAATGAGAGGTAATAAATTGATTTGGAGCGCCCTTCAATTTTAAATGACATGATACCCGCCTCTTTCATGGGCTTCAGAAACTCTATAGCTCGAAGATCTTTTGAATTCATTATATAAGTACCATGCTCATCTTCTTCAACGGGCATTAACTCCCCATCTCTTTGCTTCTCCTCAATCGCGTAATTACCCTTGAGAGGCTGGTATTCTTCCGTATCCTTACCCTTTTCCTCATGGACATCATATTCCCATCGGCAACTATTAGTGCAAGTTCCCTGATTTGCATCCCGGTGATTAAAATAATTCGATAACAAACATCGACCCGAATAGGCAATACAAATTGCACCATGCACAAACGCTTCTAATTCCATTCCAGGAACGCGTGTATGCATATCGGTGATTTCTTCCAGAGTTAATTCACGTGACAAAATAATCCGTTCCACTCCCAAGTTGTACCAAAATTCAACGGAGGGCCAATTAATGGTGTTTGTTTGCACCGATAAATGAACAGGAATTTCAGGAAATTCCTTCAAAGCGAACTGAATCATTCCCGGATCGGCCATAATAAAAGCATCGGGACCCATCTCAGCATGCTGAGCTAAAGATTTTTTAAATGATTCGATTTTTCTATTGGGAGGAAGAATATTAGCCGTAACATAAATTTTCTTACCCATTTTATGGGTGTAATCAATTGCCTCTTTCAATAAATGATCTTTAAATGGATTTTCTTTTGCCCTGAGAGAAAATTTTGGGATTCCCGCATAAACCGCGTCGGCACCATAGGCAAGAGCATATTTTAGTTTTTCGGGACTGCCCGCAGGAGATAATAATTCCATAATTTTTTATAGTTTTTAAAACTGTTATTTAGGTAACGAATAGGATGAATCAGCTTACACCATATTCATTCCTAACCGCAAGCTTGCAAATATTAAGCGGGAGTATTGCTAGAGTGGGAAAAATATCGGGAGAAAATCTAGATTTCGCTACCTAAAGAGGCAGGAGGGGACTTACCATCCTGCAAATCTTCTACAAGTCGCAGAGTAGAACGTAAACGTTTGGCAAGCACCTTAAGAATAGGCATTAACGCTTGTGCGTTGTGTTGAGCGAGAGAATTAAAAGCTTCCTGTGTCATTATTGAAATAGAACAATCTTGCAAGGCAACCACACTAGCAGAACGAGGCAAACCGTCGATCAATCCCATTTCTCCAAAAATATCATTTTCCTCCAAAATACCAATGCACTGTCTTTCACCGTTTGGCTTTTTCTTGGAAACTTCTACACTACCGGATTCAATGATATAAGCGCAATCGCTCAACATTCCCTCTTTTATAATTTCATCACCTTTTTTATAATATCTAGTTTTCATAAACCCTGACTATCGGAATAGCGATTTAAATTTTTAATAATCCAAATGCTATAGTCAGTCTATAGCTTTAGCTAAAAAAAATCAATAAACCCTTATGCTGCAAAAAAACAAAAAAACCTGAAAAACCGATACTTATTCATACCGGCCCAGGTTTGATATTTACTTCACCCTAAAAAATTGTGCTAAATGTTCCCTACGACCACAGCTTGGCTGTGCGGCTTTTCCTCATCAACATCTTCTATTATTTTAAGCGTATTTCTCAATCTTTTCGCCAACACCTTTAAAATAGGCATTAGCGCCTTGGGATTTCTTTTTGCAAGCGAATTAAAAGTATCTGGGGTCATAACAGAAATACGGCAGTCTTCCAAAGCCTTAACCGTTGCCGACCTTGGCAGCTGATCAATCAATCCCATTTCCCCAAAAATATCATTTTTATCGAGTTTAGTTATTACCTGAATTTTACCACCCGGTAATTTTTTGGAAACTTCTACACTACCTAATTCAATAATATAAGCATCGTTGCTAAGTGAACCTTCCTCAATAATAATTTCACCTTTTTTAAAAACTTTAGCATTCATAAATCACATCCTTCTTAATAAAAAAATGAATTTGAAGCCGATCACGGGTTTATACCCTGCTATATCATTGCTGATGTCTAAGAAATAACGAATCGCCAAAAATCACAAGGTAGGTAAACAAGTAAATTATTACGCATTGCCAATTGGAATTGACTTTGTACCTGTCTGGTTATTTCCCAACTCATCCACCAAAACCAAAGTTTCTCGGAGACGGTTTGTTAAAATTTTCAAAATTGGCATTAAAGCTTGTGGATTATTCCTGGCAAGAGATTTAAAAGTTTGTTGAGTGAGCATTGAGACTCGACAGTTTTCGAGAGCCCTTACCGAAGCTGATCTGGGAAGACCATCAATAAGCCCAAGCTCACCGAAGATATCATTCTCTTGAAGAACCCCAACAACCTGATATTCACCCCTGGGAAGGGTTTTACATACCTCAGCCCTACCTGACTCCATGATATAAGCACAATCGCTTAAATCATTTTCACGGATAATAAATTCACCCTTTGGATACTCGACAATTTTTTTATTTTCGGCAGACATGGCAATTTAAACTCATTATTTACTACCAAACCCACCTACAAACCCACTTCCTTCTATACCACCTTTAGAACCCGCTCTTTGCGAGTCTGGAACGTTCGGGGAGAACAAATATGCCACCAGACCCGCAAAGATCAGGAAAATTGTAACGGGTATCCAAGGAGATTTCTTAGCCACCTTGCTTCTTTTTGCCTTACCATTTCGCTTTGCAGGGGCTTGAACTTTTGTTTTTATCGTCGCTGTTGCCATAATATTAAGCCTTTCCAAATTTTTCATATTCTATGTATATCTATTAGCATAAAGCATGCCAATCCCCCACGGATGCGGGATATAACAGCCAAACATAATTAAATAAACGATTTAATAGTTTTTTAGAATTAAATTATCGGAATGGCCAATCAAAAAGCGTGAGACATTATCTCATTATGCTACAAATGTGTATCATAATGATACTTTTTGAGACAGTTAAGGTAGGTAAGGGGAAGTTTTTTAGCTAGCGGAACGGTATTTTTTTATCTTTCTATAGAAAGTTGCTCGGCTTATTCCCAATGCTTTTGCGGCCTGAGGAATATTGCCATTCGCCTTGTCCAAGGCTTCAATTATGGCATTTTTTTCTATTTCATTAAATTTTGCTCCAGACAGGGTAGGGGAGATAGATTGCGGCTGATTTTTAACAGAGGGCAATATTTTTTCACGGTTTTCAATATAAGGAACAAATTGATTTTCATGGTCCACATACCCTTCTCTTAATTTTTGAATTTCGGGCGATAGGTTTTCAATTTGCACACTATTTGTCTGCGTGGTTACCATCGCTCGATAAATTTCATTTTCCAATTGTCGCACATTTCCCGGCCAAGGGTAGGAAACCAATGCTTCCAAAGCATGCGAACTAACTGTAGAAATATTTTTAGAAATTTCATTTTTGTATTTTTTTAAAAAATGATTAATCAACAAAGGTATGTCATCTTTTCTAACTCTTAGTGGTGGCAAAGAAATAAGATAGACCATCAGTCTATAATAGAGATCCTCGCGAAATCGCCCTTCTTTAACTGCATCTTCCAGGTTTCGGTTGGTCGCGGAGATGATTCTTAAATCCACATGGATTTTCTTTGTTCCTCCCACTCTCTCAAAACTTTTATCTTGTAAAAATCGAAGAAGTTTTACCTGCATTTTCGGCGACATCTCTCCTATTTCATCTAAAAACAATGTTCCACCGTTAGCCGCTTCTAGCTTACCCTGGCGGGAATCATCTGCTCCTGTAAAGGCACCCTTTTCGTGACCAAAAAATTCATTTTCTTGTAGTGTTTCAGGAATGGCACCACAATTAATGGCAATAAAGTTTCCCGTTTTGTAGGTACTGTTAAAATGAATGGCTTTGGCTACCATCTCCTTACCTGTGCCACTTTCGCCACCTATAAAAACATTAATATTGATTCCAGACACTTCATCAACCTGCGCAAAGATTTGTCGCATGGGCTCACTTTGTCCCACAATATTTTTATAGGAATATGTTTTTTTAAGCTCTCCCTGCAACCTTTGAATCTTCGTGACCATGGAGTGCATTTCGATGGCCTTTTCCACATTGGTTCTCAGCCGAATCTTATCCACCGGTTTCACCATATAATCGAACGCACCAATTTTCATGGCCTCTATTGCAGAATCCAAAGCATCATTTTTTGTAATCACCATTACTGGAATATCTCGATTCGCAAGCCGAAGCTGTTTAAGAATTTCTAATCCAGATAATCCTGGCATATTAATATCCAAACAAATAACACCTGGGTTTTCATCCAGACAGTTCAAACAAAGTTCGCCGTTATCAAAAACTTTTACCTGATAACCCTGATCCTCTAACCAACTCGCCATCATTTTGCGGTGAGGAATATCATTGTCGACTACAAATAAGAGTTTAGACATTTGCTTTTCGAAATTCGCGATTGATAAAATTTTTTATAACACTTCCTAATTTCATTAGGACTTTAAAAAACGAGCTTAATTAATATCACAGCCCCTGGAAGCTCTATAGCCCAAGGTTTCCGCATCCAATAGGTTTCCGAAAGGAATATAATTTTTCGGGTTTTTAGGATAATCTTTACACGCTGGCCATAGATAAATTCGGGTTTTAGGATAACCAATGATTCCATAAGTCAGAATAAGGTCATAATCCATACTATCCGCATCAGAAGGGGGAGTCGGAACTCTGGATTCACGACGAAACTCCCACGGAGGGATGGGTTTGTCCTGTACCCAAAGCCCCAAATTTTTCTTCCAGGCTTTATACTCCATTTTTTCTAAAAAAGTGCTGTGCGGATTTTTTACACGGTAATGCCAGGCTAATCCCGCTTTGAGAGCTTCTTCATTTAACATTTTGCCATCCGGCAAAAAAACTTCTCCTATCAAGCGACCATATTTATCGACCTGGGTATAATTGACACGCACAATTTTTTCCAAAGCCAGGTCCTCTAATAACCTTTTTGCCGGCCTGCCAAACGGTTGCCCAATTTCAGGCGCATCAATATCAGCAAGCCGCACCTTATAAAGCTTATCTCGATTATCTTTTAATATTAGAGTGTCGCCATCTTTAACAGAAATCACTTCACCGTTTTTTGTTTTCAACTCCGCCTGCGGTAGCAGAAAAAGCATCAACGCTAAAATTCCGGATTTTATATCCATATTTTTTCAATACTAAAAATTCTTAATCACTCTGCTTATATTTTACCACCTAATCAAGCGAAGGTAGACTGCGTTCAATCATAAACTCCACATCACCACTCGGCGTGGGGCCAAAATTTAAAAACCTTTTACTAAAAATCTGAAGGTAAACTGCGCTCGATCATAAATCTCACATCGTCATTTGCATTGGTATATTCTATTTTAATTTCAGGGTATTTGGATTGAAACACGCGAAAGACTTCGTCCACAAAGCCCTGGCCCACCGTTGATATATCTTTAAAATCTAAAACCACTTGTTTGAATTTTTCTAATCCCAAAACAATCCGGCGCGCTTGAGAACGTGATACATAACGCTCGTCATCAAATTTGCTTAATTGCACTAAAATAAGAGTCTTGCCAAACTTAGGTACGCCATCTGAGTCATCTTCAGTATATTCTGAAAAAACTTCTTTCAATTGCCTTTTTGAATCTACTTCAATATTCATTATTAAAATTGTTCCATTAAATTTTGACTCTTCTGTGGTTTCTAAAAACCAGTCCTTTTCTGGATTACTTCTTGAATAATACATTCTTCCAGAGCCAACATTAAAAGTATCAAATGCCCGAGACGAAAAAAAAATACCTTCTCCCGTATGGTTTTGAGGGTCTGTTGTGAATTTTCCCTTGGAGAGGTGCAACGCACCTTCCCGTTCATCTTCCAATTTCAATGTGTTTTTGATCTTTCTAAAAATTCCTATTCCATCATCCCAAATAGTTATTTTTATTGAATCAGATTCCCATTCTGTCTCTATAATTACTCCCTTACCCTCTGAATGATCAATAGCATTGTTGAGCATTTCCAGAAAACCGTATTCACAAATCTCTAAAATATTTTTAGGGAGCGTTTCAAAGTCTGCTTGAAAATTTTCTTTCCAGATCACATCTTCGGCAACCCCCGGTTTAAGAGGCACATGAATTTTTTTATTCTTATCGGTTTTTAAAAAATATTGCACCTGTCGAGTAGTACCGGACTTAATTATTTTTCCATCGCGGAGCAAGCGATTTAAATGTCGGTGCACGGTCGTGCGACTGCACGAAAATGCTTTTGATGCCTGGGCCACGATGTTTTTTGGGTGTACCGGTATCTTTGCTAAAAGATAAGCTCTTATTTCTTCCGCCTGGTTTTTTACCATTTTTCTCTTAAAAATCTATTTTATAACTAATGTTAATAATTATTATAACTAGTTATAATAATTGTGTCAATTAGTATAGAGTGCGCTATTTTCCTTAAATATATACAATATATGGACATAAAGTTATTACAACTATACAAAATAGTTATTATAACTAGTTCATGGGCCATTTATAACTATTGAAGTGGGGTTTTATAACGGGTTCTAATGAGGTGGGGTTGAGCGGGTAAAATTTAAGCTGTTTTTCGCGAGCGCAGGATAAGAAAAACACCCGCGATCAGAAGGAAGAAACTATAAAAACTACCTCGGCTGAGGTCCATAATAAGTGGGGCATCCGGTTGTCTAAACTGCTCTCCAAAAATCCGTACCATCGCATAAAGGGCCAAAAACTCTCCGGTCAATCTTCCCGGTGTTGCCAGAACTCCGGTTCGCCAGAACCTCCATTGGCTATAAATAAGCAACAATAATCCTTCCAAGGCCGCTGCATAAAGTTGCGACGGGTGTCGCGATGCGATCAGCTCAATAGGGGTTCCAAACGGAGCACTTTGAGGAAAGATAACAGCCCAGGAAACATTGGAAACCTTTCCCCATAATTCACCGTTGATGAAATTGGCGATGCGGCCTAAGAAAATACCGGGAGGAACGAGAGGGCATAATATATCGCCAAGTTGTAAAAAACCTATTTTGAGTTTTTTCGCGACCCACCCGCAAGCAATGATTACCCCAATAAAACCCCCGTTGCTAGCCATACCTCCTTTAAAAACCTGGAAAATAGTCCACGGTCGATGGATGACATCATCCCACGCGTATAAAAACATATATCCCAAACGGCCTCCCAAAAGAACACCCACCATTATCGCGGTGATGGTTAACGATTGCTCTTCAGGGGTGAGGGCGGCTTTGCCGTGTTTACAAAATAGATGCAACAACCAGATTCCTGCGAGGAACCCTAACGCATAGGCCAAACCGTAATAACGAATGCCAAAATTCTCTGTGAACTGAAAGAGAAAAGGATCTAAATCATGAACCCAATATTCGGTTTTAGACACGGCGGCTTTTTAAGGTGAGAGTTTCAAAAATAAATCGAGGTCGCGTTTAAATAATTATCGTTGCAAGATAGAAGCAGCTTCAATAGCTCCATAGGTAAAGATCATGTCGGCTCCTGCACGTCGCATACTTAAAAGTGACTCCATAAGGCAGCTTTCATAATCCAGCCAGCCTTTTTCTTCTGCGGCTTTTAGCATCGCGTATTCGCCACTGACATGGTAAGCAGCAATAGGCAGTTCAGAATGTTCGCGCGTCAAACGAATCACATCCAGATAAGGCAGGCCGGGTTTGATCAATAACCAATCCGCTCCTTCTTCTTCATCCGAATGAATTTCACGGATAGCTTCGCGGACATTGGCGGGGTCCATCTGATAAGTTTTCTTATCTCCTTCTTTCGGCGCCGATTCCAAGGCATCGCGAAAAGGACCATAAAATGCCGAAGCGTATTTCGCGCAGTAACTACAGATCAATACATTGTCGAATCCATGCTCATCAAGAGCCCAGCGAATCGCTTCGACACGACCGTCCATCATATCTGAGGGTGCGACAACATCAGCGCCGGCCTTTGCCTGGGCAACAGCCATACCCGCGAGATACGGCAACGTTTCATCATTGAGTATCTGTCCGTCTTGAACGAATCCATCATGTCCATCACTGGAATAAGGGTCCAGCGCGACATCGGTGATAACTACCAAATCAGGAATCTGCTGTTTTAATTCTTTGACCGCACGTTGCAATAGTCCCTCTGGATTCAGGCTTTCTTTGCCTTCCGAGTTTTTCAACGAATCATCAATCGCTGGAAAAAGCGCAACAGCCGGAACTCCAAGCTCAAAGGCCTTTTTCGAATCGGCTACCAACTGATCAATCGAGAGTCGCGATACTCCTGGCATGGAAACAATAGGGGTTCTTTGGTTCGCACCCTCTTGAACAAACGTAGGCCAAACCAGGTTCGCTGGCTGGATTTGAGTTTCTTGAACAAGACTGCGAATTCCTGGAGTCAGTCGGTTTCTTCTAGGACGGTTTATCATGGCGTATCTTATTGTTGAAAAAGGTATTTATGCTGCTCGGGCAAGGATAGCGAATCATTTTTGGCAATGCAACCTGTTTCCCTAAAACAAAACCTTAAAAAGGAAGAGCCTGTTTTAAAATTAGTATACCCCACGATTTAGTTTGAGGTTTTTCTATAGAAAACTCTAGGCTATACGGGTTGCATCAAAGTCGGCTGTCGGCCCAGACTGTGTGAAAACGTGGGTTGCAGATGTTTTTTCAAGGGACAACTTTCTCATTTATTTTTTCACCAGATAAAGTTGTTTTAGACCTGTGGTATTTGTTGATATGGGTCGTATTTGGTAAAAAACATCC
>JAJDBA010000188.1 GCA_029261675.1 Nitrospinaceae bacterium | reverse complement strand
CCATTATTCTTAGCTCACATATCCTCCCCGAAATCACTCAGATCTGCAAACGCGTGATTATTATAAATGAAGGGGAAATTGCGGCAGTAGATTCTCTGGGAGGGTTGACGGCTTCTTTAAGGAAAAGCGAACGACTCTCCTTAACCGTGAGAAATTCTGAAGACGCTATCATTGAAAAACTAAATAACGTCGACCAAGTTCTTTCTGTTTCATCCGAAGAAGAGAATCAATTCTTTATTGAATGTGGGTTGCGGTCAAACCTTCAAGACGATATTGCAAAGCTGGCTCTTGAAAACCACTGGGGAATTATAGAACTCAAACCCGTCTCTATGACACTCGAAGACATATTCCTCAAGCTCACTCTTGAAGAAAAGGAACCCGCCGCATGAAAAACAGTTGGATCGTAGCGAAAAGAGATCTGGGTTCATTTTTCAACTCACCCATTTTCTATGTGGTCACCACCGTTTTTTTAATTCTCTACAGTTTTATTTTTATAAATATACTCAATTTTTTCAGCATGCAGAGCATGCAATCGGGGCAATTCCAGCAAATGGGCATGGGCCTGAATATAAATGAGATGGTCATTGAACCGAGCTTTCAAAACATGGCGGTGGTTTTATTGTTAATAATCCCCATCATCACCATGCGCAGTTTTTCCGAGGAAAAGAAATCAAAAACCTTTCGCTTGCTACTTTCTTCACCTGTGCATTTAAAAGAAATCGTTTTCGGAAAATTTCTCGCCTGCATGATAGTGGTGACATTGATGATTCTCTTGTCCAGTTACTCTGTCGGATTTTTGTTCTTCATTAGCGAACCCGATATTGGCCCCGTGTTAACAGGTTACCTGGGCATACTGCTCATGGCCGGATGTTATGTGTCGGTGGGCGTGTTTGCATCTTCATTGACTGAAAATCAAATCGTTGCTGCGGTAATTACTTTCGGTTTTTCCCTTTTCATGTGGGTCATTGGATGGGGTGCCCAGACGGCAGGTTCCACAACCGGGCAAGTTCTCGAATACCTTTCCATCATTGAGCATTTGGATCGATTTTTAAAAGGCATAATAGAAACCAGCGATATCGCTTATTACCTGTCCTTTATTATTTTTGGACTTTTCCTTTGCCATCGCACTCTGGACTCGAATCGCTGGAGGTGAATTCATGAAAAAATTTATTCCTATAGCGGGTTGGTTGTCTTTACTGTTAGGGTTTGCGGCGCTGTTTTTTTATATTGTACTTCCAGACCTTAAAACAGTGATCTTGTCATTAACCGCTGTTGCCATTTCCAATGGAATATTTTTTCTGGTCTCGGAAGGGTCTAGTCTAAAGAAATTCTTTTCTTCACGGTCGGCTCTTCATGGCACCAATGCTATTATTCTGACATCTGTATTCCTTGGCATCCTTATATTTGCCAACCTCCTTATCCATCGCCACAAGCAACGTTTTGACTTAACCGAAGGAAACTTGTTTACTCTCGCTCCACAGACTAAAAAATTTGTAGCCGACCTTCCTCGCGAAGTTAAATTAACTGCCTTTTTCCAACTCGAAACAGCAGAAAAAATTGCTTTCACAAATCTGATTGCCGGATACCTTGAAGAAACAGATAAAATTGAAATTACTTACATTGACCCCGATAAAAATCCCGCCGTCACCAAGCAATATGGCGTGACCACCTATGGCACCATCGTATTAGAAAGTGGCACCAAGGAAACAAAAATTCAAAATCCCAACGAAGAAAACCTGACCAATGCTCTTTTAAAAGTCACTCGCGATGAACAAAAGACAATCTATTTCCTTGAAGGTCACGGCGAAAGCCAAATTACCAGCATGGAAAATGAAGGTTATCAAACCGCCAAAACAAATCTTGAACAAGATGGCTTCATAGTAAAACCCTTATTACTCCTTCAAACCGGAGAAGTACCGAAAGACGCATCCGTACTGGTGGTGGCCGGGCCTAAAAAACCGATTCAAGCGGAAGAGCAAAAGTCCATCCAAACATATCTTGATAAAGGCGGGGCCGTTATGATGCTCGTCGATCCGCAATCAAAATTTGGTATGGAACCGTTCCTAAAAAAATGGGGCATTGTGCTCGGTGGCGATATTGTTATCGACCCCATGTCCAAATTATTTGGCGGCGATTTTGCCGCCCCTGTCGTCAACCAATACACGGTTCACGACATTACCAGCCAATTTGTTCTCGCAACTATTTTCCCGATCATTCAATCTGTTCGTGGCATTCCGGGTGCCAAAATTGAAACCGTAGAATTGCTAAAGACCAGCGAGAATAGCTGGGGAGAATCTGACTTTGAATCGGGTACCGTAAAATTCAATGCAGAGTCCGATTTAAAAGGCCCTGTCCCCGTTGCTGTGGTCGCAACGAAACTTCTTGGAGAAGAAAAATCTCACAGTGAAAATGAAGAACCTCATGAACATAAAGAATCGCAACCGAAAGCTACCCTGATCGTAATTGGTGATTCTGATTTCTCTAACAACCGCTACAGCAATTTTTCAGGCAATGGAGACTTTTTTCTCAATACGGTTTCCTGGCTGGCAGAAGAAGAGAACCTGATTTCAATTCGTCCAAAAGAAAGAAAAAATACCCCTGTTCACATAACCCGGGCATGGGGCACTGCCATATTTGTTTTGGGCCTCCTGGTGTTTCCAGGACTGGTTGCCGGAACCGGTATTCGCATCTGGTGGAAGCGGCGGGGATTATGAAGTTTAAAGGAACGGCCGCGATGATGGTCGCTTTCTTCAGTCTCGGCATATATTATTTCCTCATCGACCTGCCTGCTGAAAAAAAGAAAGCACAAGAAAAGGAAATAGCTGGAAAAGTTCTACCCCTGCAATCAGCAAATGTCAGCGAATTTTCTTTAATCAAAAAAGACAAGACCATCACCCTCCAGCAAAATGCCAATAATATATGGAACCTTTCTCAGCCTCTTGTAGCTGTCGGCGACAACCCTGAGACAGACTCCTTCTTGTCTGAAATTGAAGCATTGGAAAGGTCGCGGGTGGTGGAAAGCGATCCCAAAAATCTTTCACAGTACGGTCTCGAGGCTCCCTCTTTCAAAATTTATATTAAATTTAAAGAGGGCAAAGAAGAAACTCTACTGTTTGGTGATGACAGCCCAATGGGTGGCAAGGTTTATCTCAAGCTGAAAAGCGACCCCGCCGTACTTCTAGCCACAACTTCAAAAACAACTTTTGATAAGTCGGTCTACCACTTCCGAGATAAAACTATTTTCAATTTTAGTTCTGGCTCCATCACCCGAATTCAAATTAAGAGAAACGAGCATCCTTTGGATTTGGTTCGTGAAAAAGAAGAATGGAAAGTCTCTGGAAAAATACAGGCAAAGGCGGATAAGGACGCGGTATTGGCTTTTCTGCAAGCAATTCAGTTTTCACGTGTAAAAGAGTTTGTGAATGACAAACCCGATTCACTAGAGCCCTTCGGTCTTGGAAATCCCACTACAACCCTTACCCTTAAAGACGAGAATCAAAAAAGTTACTCCATCCATCTCGGCGTCACAGAAAATGGTTCCTATGCAAAAAAGGAAAATGCGCCTGGTATTTTTCAAGTCGATTCCAAATTTCTCAACACACTTGAAAAACGAAACATCGACTTCCTTTTAAAAACTTTGATCGAATTTGAAGAAAAAGATGTAGCCGAAATAAATATAAAGTCCGAAAAGGAAACCGTTCAGGCAATACGCCTTGAAAAAGATAACTGGGTTATCAAGAGCCCCAAAGAAACCCTCGCAGACATGGCTACAGTAAGGAGTCTGTTGTTCGACTTAAAGGAAGCAAAGCTCACCGAGTTTATCAGGGCCGATGCCCCCGAAGCGTTTGAACTCGACAAACCCAAACGATCTTTTTCATTAAAAACGAGCGATGGAAAAACAATAACCATCCAATTTGCCAACACCAATTTTAATGGAGATCAGGTCTTCGCAAAACGAGCAGGCGAGTCCGCTGTATTTTCAATTCCCAAAGAAACAACGAAAAAGATATTTCGCAGCTTCCATGAATTACGCGATAAAAAACTTTTCAAATTTGAAGCGGAAGATATAAACAAAATTGTTATAGAAACACAACAAACCCTTTTTGAAATGCAAAAGTCCGGTTCCACCTGGAGTTTACTCAAACCCGAAAAAATGGAGATAAAAAATTTCCTGGGGAACGATCTGCTTTGGGCGATGAAGGGAATGGAATTCGAATCCATTGTCGAAACGGGCATAGCGCCCGAGTCCACCGGGCTAGTTCCCGTTTCCTATAAAGTTAGCCTTTGGAAAACCAAATCCGAAAAGTTTGCAGAACTACAAGTGGGTAATCTAGATTCAAATAGCCAACAATACTACGCCCAGATTGAGGGTAAAAAGGGCTATTATCAGATCAAAAAGAAGTATCTGGACTCCCTTCCACGCGAGCTGGACAAGTTCAAACTTCAATAAAAAGCATTCAGATAATCCCCACCCCAATCTAGGACAATACCCCCATATATTGTCATATTCAAATTTTGAACATACTTCATATTGCGTCAAGAGAAAAAAATTAGAAAAATACAGGTTTTTTGACACCCATAAACCTTTATATAATAAGGCGTATTTCATTTTTTAGCAATTTTTTTCAAATAACCGCTTGACAGATACTATATGTAGTGTTATTTTTTGCAAAGTATACAATATAAAGCAAATAAAGATTTACTTGGGAGCTGTAAAACAGCCCCATTTAGAGTGTCGTTTTTTTGGAAGGCTATAAGAAATTGAGAGACAGTAGCAACGATCTTCCAGCGGCGGGTTACTAGAAAAGAGGATTCCATTGTAATGAATGAGATACGTCCCAAATTTATACTGTTTACAGCAACCAGTGGGATGTATAGCAGTCTCAAATCCCTTCCCAAACCCCCAAACGTTTTGAGCGCCAGCCGAACTCTGCGATGCATCTCGGCAGATGATATCTATCCAATCGGCGTAAAGTGGAGTCCCTTTTTGACCCCGGGTTTTATATCTCGGAAAAATAGTAGCCCGCCTCCTTTCTTTAGAAGGAAGCGCCCCGCCTTTTCCGGAGTCGCAGCTTAGCTTTTCTCCTATGTCAAGGACGGTTCAAAAATAGCATTTTTAAAAATTTCCGGGAAATGACGGGGCGTTTAACCCTCTTTCCCGGTTTTTCTTTTTTAGGCCCTCTGATATAATTCCCAAAACAACTTTACACAGGTAACCAAGCATGCCCTCTCTTTCCTGCCGGGTTTCCGGCGAATCTATTCCTCAATACGCGCATGCAGGTGATGCTGGCGCAGATATAACCGCATCCGAAAAAATTACGATTCCTCCAAGAGAAAGAACTCTGGTGTCGACAGGCATCCGGCTCGAAATTCCCGAAGGCCATGTAGGGCTGATATGGCCGCGAAGTGGGCTGGCTGTTAAAAAAGGTATCGATTGCGGAGCCGGGGTCATCGATTCCCATTATCGCGGTGAAGTTAAAGTCCTTCTTTTCAACCACTCCGACAATGAATTCCAAATCGAACCGGGAGATCGTATTGCACAAATTTTGATCCAGAAAGTCGAACGAGTCGAGTTTCTCCCTGTAGACCAGCTAAATGAAACAACCCGTAACGATGCAGGGTTTGGTTCGACAGGAAAATAAAGAAATCCCCCTAACCACCAAAATCGTTTATAATAGAAAAACTAGCCAACAATCATTTTTGGTTTTCCAATGAGTGAACAAAAAACATCCGACCCAAAAGAAGCAGGAACTTATAAAATAGTTCGTGTGCAACCCACACCTAATCCCGACGCATTTCAATTTATGTTGAACGGAAAAGTGATGGGAGACGGCACCAAAACGTTCGATTCCCCAGAAGATGTAGGGGAAGACGTCATGGCTAAAGCCCTGTTCGATATTTTTGGAATCCAAAGCGTCTACTTAAAAGAAAATTTTGTCACCATCACCAAAGCAAACACAGTAGGCTGGCACACCCTGATGGAAAAAACCGGACACACCCTCGAAGAACTTTTATCCTTTTATGAAAAGGGAGACGAAGCCGAACACGCGGCAGACGTCCACCCGATTCTCGAAGAATTCAAAAAAGAAGATTTCTTCAATTACGATGGGGAACGTCAGACAGAAGTGGTTAATGCGCTACTAGACGTTGCCATCCGACCCGCGCTTGCAAACGACGGCGGCGGCATCAACATCCTCGCTATCGAAGGCAAACAAATCAAAATTCATTATCAAGGTGCCTGCGGCAGTTGCCCAAGCTCAACCACAGGAACATTGCAATATATCGAAACATTCCTAAAAGAAGCCATCCACCCCGAACTAGAAGTCCAAGCCAACTGACCGGCGAGCCGCCGGTGGCAAATGGGTCAGTACCCGTAAAGCTGACTGGGTTTCTTTGAGCCTTTAACTATTGCCTTTCGCTAGAGTGATAGTTTTTAATTTATCAGTCCAATTCCGACCCAAAGCAAAAATTCGCGTTTTGGTATAAAAGGTATGATAAAAATTATTTATTCAGAATTATCATTAATTAACCATCGCTAAGAAATGGAGTAATAATGCGCTCGAAAAAAGTTGAAGGACTTGACATACCCTGGACAGCCCTCACCTTGGGAGGAATGCAAATTGCCCCCAGCAAAGAGTGGGGGGACGGGTGTTCGGAAGAAGATGCCGACCGGGTGGTGAAGACCGCCCTGGAGTGTGGCATTATGGCATTTGACACTGCCGAGGCTTATGGTAAAGGGGAATCGGAACGACGCCTCGGTAAGGCTTTGGGCTCCCGAAAAAACGATGTCCTCATCATTTCCAAAATTACCCCCGATGCCGAAATGACACCCGAGGGTTACATGACGCGTCTTGAAGGTACATTGAGAAATCTTGGGCGGGATTATGTCGATGCCTATCTGGTCCACTGGCCGGGCTATTATGTAGACTCATTTCAAAATATGCAGAAGTTGTGTGATGTCATGATTGCCCTCAAGGAAAGTGGCAAGGCCCGCACCATAGGTATCTCGAATTTCCAGGCGAAGGACATTGTTCTTATGTCAGAATTAGCCCCGATGTTCACTATCAATCAGGTTCCTTATAATCTGCTTCACCGTGTGTACGAAGGAGAGAGTTTAAGGGAATGCGAAAAAGCTGGCATCGGATACA
>JAJDBA010000187.1 GCA_029261675.1 Nitrospinaceae bacterium | reverse complement strand
CTGGATGTGTTTTTTCTCATCACCCAATACTTGATTGACATTACTCAGTTCGATTTTTAATTTCTTTAATTCCTGTGGTTCTATAGAAATCGACTGATCGACTCCTGGCAATTTCCGATCCACTGTAAAATGTTTTTCGATGAACACCGCCCCTAAAGAAGCAGCAACAACGGCAGACAAATTATCTAACGTGTGATCTGATAAGCCTATCGGAACGTTAAATCTAGACCGTAATGTTTCCATGCAATGGAGATTCATCTCTTTATATTGCGAAGGATAATTAGAAACACAATGGAGAAGAATTATCGGGCACTTAGGCTGCAAAATTTCAAGAGCCTGAGAAATTTCTTCTTCATTCCCCATCCCTGTCGAAAGCACAACGGGAAGACCGATTTTCGCCACCTTCTCCAAAAAAGACAAATAGGTAAGGTCGGGAGACGCAATTTTTATGGCAGGCATCCCCAGTTCTACCAGCATCTCTAATGAACTTTCGTCAAAAGGTGTCGAGAATAGGGGAATATTTATTTCTTTTGCGTGCGCAAAAAGAATTTCGTAATCGGATCGGGAAAGCTCGTATCGCTGGAAGAATTCGTAAAAAGGAATTTCATTGCCGGGGTTGTCCGGGTCATCGGCTATCAGACTATTAGAAATCATTTCCTTTGCGATAAAAGTTTGCAACTTAACCGCATCGGCTCCATTCTCTGCAGCGGACTCTATCATTCTTTTTGCCAACTCAACATCGCCGTTATGGTTGAACCCTACTTCCGCAACGATAAAAGCCGGTTGTCCCTGCCCTAAAAGTTTGCCACAAAATTCAAAATTTTTAATACTCATTCAACCTGTCTCAATTCATATAAATTCATAAATGCTTAACGGAAAAAGGTTAAGAAATCTAAACTCGGGTAAACCCATTCATCCAGGTTGGAAAATCAGGATGAATGCCTTTTAACACCTCTGACTGTTCACGAGTGAAGGGTTTCAAAATAGCCAAAAGTATGACAAACGCTAATAGATAAACCACCCCCCCCATAAAGATATTATCCCAAACCAAAAGTGTGGTCGCCTGCGCTGGCACCACTGCCACTAAGGAAAACAAAAGGCATTTTCCAAGAACCGGTAGAACGGGCATAACATCTACCTGTCTTTGAATAATATAAAGCTGCCTGAGAACCATATAGACCATCGAGATTCCAGTAGCCATCAGCGCACCCATCTCCTGACAAACAGGAATCAAAACAAGGTTCAATAAAATGTTAAGCAAACTGCCTTCGACATTGGACCAAATGACCGTATTTCTTCGCTCTAGTATAAACAAAGTAGATGTTACGAAGTCCATTCCCAGTATGGTGGCCGCTCCAAGAAAAAGAATATAAAAAGACAACAGCGCACCCGCCTCTTTAAATTGCTCCCCATACACCATTTGGATTAAAGGTTCGGCATTAAAAAATGCAAACACAAAAATAGGGACGGTGAGAAAACTTGCGAACCCTACTATCTGGCACCAAATTTTGCTCATTCCTTTTTCAGAATCCCGCGCATAGGTTTCGGCTAAAATAGAGAAGGCCATTGGTCCCACTCCCATCATCACAAATGCCAGCATGCCTCCGAGTCCTGTTGCTAAATGGTAAAACCCGATTTTCTCCTGAGCCACCTGAAAATAATTCATCAGCATGACATCACTCTGCGTTATCAATCCGAAACTGAATAACGTGAGCATATAAGACGCCCATGCGAGAGATGGTAGCTCTTTTAAATCGGGGGCCTCAGTCGCCCCCTTTAAGTCGCGGTATATCAGCCCCATATAAACCAGAATGTTGATTGTAGTGGCAATGATATAGGCGTAGAGAATGCCATAGATCCCATAATCCACAACAATGAACAATCCCAAAAAAGCCAGGTTCAAAAACGCGCATCCCGTTTCAGCCATCGATACGGTTTTGTATTGCAACCGCGTCATAAACAGAGTGCTTAAAAGTGAATTTAAGGAAATAATCAGAAAATAGAGAATGAGAACCAGGCGATACTCCATCAAGTGCGGAGTCCCCATGAAATTCATATAATATGGAAGTCCGACATAAAGCAAAGCACAGAAAAATATAGAACTGGCACCGCGTATTGCCAGCAATCTCTGAATCAAATATCTTGCCTGTCGACCGCTGGGATCGAGAACATTCAACTCAGGAATCTTTTTGTTGATGAGAGTTTCTAGTCCGAACTGATTGAGCAATCGAACAAAAGTGGGGATTACCAGAAGAGTCGCATAGACACCCAACCTCTCTTTTCCAAGGTAGCGGGCGAGAAGAACCGAAATGCCAAAGAGAAGGACCTGAACGCAAACCTTACCGAAAACGTTCCAGGAAATATTAGATATGAATCGTTGAAAGGAAGACAAATGCGGTTACTCCAGATAGGGCGAGAACCCCAAAAATGATTCGAGCCCAGACCCGGTTTTAAAACACTACACCTTCTGGACGGCTTATTATACACTAGGCTTTACAATTATTTTTAATCTCAAAAAGGAGAAATACCCTTGCAGTATAAAGTACTTGTAGCAGCAGAGTTTAAAGGGCTAAGCGAAGAATCTCTTGCCGAGGCCACTGGCAGACTGGAAGAACACGGAATGGAAAGAATCCCAACATTAAGTTCTACCTGGGAATTCACTTGCGAAGCAGAAGATGATACCGACGCCAAGGACAATGCCATACAGGCATTTATCAACGTTGTTCGCACTTACCCTTGCGAACTGGGGTTAGTCGTGCAAGCAGGGACCTCACAAATTTTACGGCGCAAGAAGAAATTCGAGCCTTGAAAACAGCCCCTGTGGTATCATGGTAACTGATCCAAACAATACGGGAATAGCGGAGCTTTCATAATCCCGAGGTCCTCCGATGAAAGCAGGATGTCACACTAAAGCCCCGCTACAATCACCCTGAGCTTGTCGAAGGGCGAAGCATCTCGTTTTCAAGACAAATGCAAAACTCTCTCTTCAAAGAGACTTGTTGCTATTGTTCGACACTCAAAATGCCTTTGGGAGAAAAACCTTGAATATTATATTGAACAGTTATTGCAACCTAACCTGCAATTACTGTTTTGCAGACGAATACATGGAAGAGACGGTAAAGACACCTGGTAAATCCATGGAATACGATTATTTTCTCAACGATTTTCTACCAAAAATAAAGAATACACCGATCATCAATTTCATGGGTGGCGAGCCGACCTTGCACCCCAAGTTCACGGATATTTTTCGCAACACTTACGATGACATTTTACCTTACTCACATCTCAGTGTATTTACCAATGGCCTGATGCCAGATAAAGCTTTAGACCTGATGCTCGAAATGGCGGGTACAAACGGTGCAAGAACTAAAAAC
>JAJDBA010000186.1 GCA_029261675.1 Nitrospinaceae bacterium | reverse complement strand
TTTGGGTTCAAAAAATTTCTTGCGAGGGTCGAGAAAAATTTTCCCGTCAATTAATGCATCCCTGGAACAGCACATACTATGAGGCTAGCGCACTGCTCCAGAGCCGAGAAAATCTCGCGACCCAATAAAATGCCGAAGTTTAACTGGCAGTAAATGTTTTTGATCCAAATGACGGCTAAATATAGCGTAAATGAGGTAAAAACGCATTAATAAGTTAACAAGATCGAAATTTTAAAGCTGAAAAATGAAGAAAATGGAGCCTCAATCATATATTATTGTAAAATAAAGAGTTGCTTGTTTCATTTGTCATTGCGAGGTGGCTGTTTTCCCAGTCTTATTGGAGTTTTCAAAGACATATCTCTGGGAAATATAAAGTTTTTCTATAAGCTTGATTGGGTTTTTAATGTTTGCTATGCGGAATATTGTGGCGAGGGGTAGCTTGGAAATTGGGAAGTTATATAGTCTTATTAAGTTGAGAAATAATAGATTAATGGAATCGGAGTTATGATTACCGAAGAAATGAAAATAAAGTTTGCGCAATCGATTGCTTTCACCGCATACAGCAATGTCGAAGAAAAACACCGTGGTAGCAAGAAAAACTCGGTGGATTTTTTTTTTAGGGATATGTACCGCTATGAGAAAAAATCTACTGCGGCCAAGGTTGTTGTTTCAAGTGCCGTTGCCGCAGGAACTATTATTGCCACTGTCGGAACTGGGGGGCTGGCTTTGGGGGCGCTGGCTCTTATCGCGGCCGGAAAATATACCGTTTCTAAAGCCATGAACGAATTTACTAAAAGAAAACAAAAAGGTCGCCTGCGTTCTTATATGACCATGTCCAAAGAGAGCCTTGACGAAAGAGCAAAAACTCATGCAAATCTTCTGGCAGAGGATGTTTGCCGAGCACTACCCAAGTCCCGTGTCCATCTTCTCCATGCAAAAGATATAGTGGAGGAAATGGATCTTGAAAAATCACCAAACATTAATAATTGTAAGGAAGCCGTTGCAATTATGCAGGCAGCAATTAACTTCACTCATCACAAGGAAAAAGCACGAGGATACCTAATTCCCAGTCTGATTCTGGTCGAAGACTGCTTGCACAAGTATAAAGAGTTTTCGGATGAATGGTCGAGGGATTACAAGAAACTTGAAAATACACTTGTTCATAATGCGGAGGGTATTCTTAAAAATTGTTCTTCTTCCGTGAACGAACTTTATCAATCAGAGCCTCACAGGATATTGAGTATTGATGAAAAACCGACTGAGAGAATGAGTCAAAAGCTGGGCTCCTATTCAGGTTCCGCCGGGAAGAACAACTTTGGGAAAAAATCTTCGCGTTCTATCGATATTGACGAGGTGATGGAAAGCTTGAATAAAAGAGTTGAACAATTTCTCCAGGGGATAGATAAGTACCAAAAACTGAAATTAGAATCTGTGTATGAAGGACCATCCGCTGGAGAGGCGAAATTCTACCCCGTATTTTCAAACGGACCGGAGCCGAGGCAAATTGGAATATCAAGAAAATCTGATGAGTTTGACCCTGCTGGTGCAAGGCGGAGATATAAATGTTTGCAATACGACCTTCATAAACATATTGAGAATCCTGGTAGGCTGACCAAAATCAAACATCGGTTTAAAAATTGGAAAAAAGCCACCAGCCGAGGGGAGAAGGTCAAAGAGATTCTAGATGAAGGTTTGACAATGGGTACTGTGATCGCTGGAGTATTTTTATCAGATGTTATTGGGAAAGCTCTGAAAAGTGGGGCGGGCGTTGCAAAGACAGCCGCTTCCGCAGGAAAAAGTATAGGGATGTTGGCAGTGAACAAAGGGGGTACTTTTGCTATGGATTGGGTCACGTTTCGCTATGGTAGCAAATCGGTGATGATGGAATCAGGGCTGTTGACCTGTGATGATAAAGATAGACAAAGAATATTACAGGAATCGGATCAAGAGTTGTCCAATAGCAGTAAAGTGGTTTCAGAAAAATTGATCAAAAAAACCTGCCATCATTTTAAAAAAGCCATAGAGGCGAGAAAGAAACTAGGAGGCCAATTTAAAAATATAGTGGAGTATGCGATGCAGGTTTATGAGGTTCATCATCATATGGATAAAATGGAGCGTTATTTAATGGCTTGCCTTACCTTGAATATTATTTATCTGGAAGAGTTGGATGCGCTTTCCGAATCAGAAAAATCAATTCACGAATTTCTGGATCTGCATGTCGCTCCCTTCGTTTATGGGAAACTGGGAGGTTTTGATTTGGTAGGTGATCATCCTGAATGCAAGAGGGGGAAATCAGTTTGCTACGGACCCAAATCGGATCAGGAGCAATATACTCCTCGAAAAAGGCTTTAATGGAGTTGTTGAAAACCAGAACTTTCAGAGTTATGGCCAGTCTTTTTGCAGGACGCAATCTTTATTAAAGGGTCGGGCTCCGCATTAGTATTCTGACAAAGAAAAAGAAACAAAACGGTACGCAAACAGACAACAAGGCAAATTTGTTGGCATCGGGTTATTTTTTAATCGAGCGAAAAATTCAGTGGGGAGAATGCCTGCTGGCTGGGGAAACTCCCGCTTAAGCCTGCCATCGTTGACGATGGTTTGATGAAAATCATAGCTTCAGTAATTAAATCGATTCAGAATATATTTTTTCTAAATCAACAATGGACATATAATATCTAATATATTAATTAATGATCGGGTGAAACACTGGACAATGTCTCTACAAGCGAAAAGCAGCCCTCTGATAATTATTATTCCAGCGGTTAATTTTTTCCTGATCATGATCATCGCCGGCTTGATAACCCTCTGCACCAGAGTGTGGATGTTTCCAAAATACCCTGACAAGGTGGATGTAGCCCGGATGATTTATGCTTCAAAAACTCTGGAACCTCTGCTATTGAGTCGAAGGAACCATAATGCAAATACTAACGATTCCACCATCCAGAATAACCTGTTTCGTAAAGACCGCAGGGAATACTCTCCTCCGGTGCAAGTAGCGAAACTGGTCCCCAAGAAGGCTCCGCTCGTCCTTCCACCACCCAACTTAAGCTTGAAGGGAGTTCTGTTTCTTGGACCAAAAAAAATCGCGATTATAGAAGGCGATTATCCTGTTCGAGAGAGGAATCAAACGATCAACAAAAATCTTTTGAAGAAAAAGAGATATCCATTGGGAGCTAAAATTGGGAGTTTTGAACTTACCGAAATCCAAAAAACCAATGTGACGCTGAAAAATAAAAAAGGTGTGGTGTTGAGCCTCAACCTTGGTAATAGATCGCTAGATAAAGTCATTCGACGGATAGGGAACACCCTGGTTCAACAGGATGAAAATTTCAACCCTGAAAACATTAAGAAAGTAGCCTTAGCCCGATCTTCTTTTAAGGCAACCCTTAAAAAACCCAAGCCCATCAAAGCTAAGAGGCAAGGCCGCCCCAAGGAATTCTGGACCCGTTTCAAAAGAGATGAGGGTCCTGCAAAGCAAGAATGATCCAGTCCGGTCAGTTATCTTGATTTTTGCTAAGTTAAAAATTTATTGTTTAGTGATTAATATTAACTGTAAAAGTTTTTCTTTATTTAAAAAATATTAGTTTTAATTCCCACCCTTTAAAATTCTAAAAACTGTACATAATCCCTCTTGCGATGTAGCAGTTACCACTACATAATGATTTTGCAATAACCAGACTGTACCCTTTGAAAAGCCATTTTAGTTTATGACTTTGGGTTACATGTTCCAATCAAATTTAATTACGAGTTAAGGAAAAGCATCATGAAAAAGTACCGGTTCCTGAGCGGCGCATTGGGTCTTAGTTTCATTTGGCTGATGATATTTGCCTCGATTTCAAAAGCCCAGGTATTGCCTGATGAATACCGCTCTATAGATGGCACAGGAAACAATATGGACAATCCATCCTGGGGCAGTGTCGGCACTCAACTTCTTAGGACTGTGGAGGAGGATTATGCCGACGGCATTTCCGAGCCCGCAGGTGCTGCAAGAAAGAGCCCGAGAGAGATCAGTAACATAATGGCTACTCAAAGTGAGTCACATCTAAACAGTCTTGGAGCCAGCGACTACATTTGGCAATGGGGCCAGTTCCTTGACCATGATATCGACTTGACGACAGAGGTCCATGAACTCTACCCGATTCCCGTTCCCCCGGGTGATCATTACTATGACCCAAACTCCCATGGGGACCAGACCATTGGCTTTCATCGATCCGTCTACGACCCCAACACTGGCGATAGCCTGGTTAACCCGAGGCAACAAATCAACCAGATCACCGGGTTCATTGACGCTTCCAATGTTTATGGTTCGGATGCCTTGCGGACCAACGCCCTGCGTACCAACGACGGCACGGGCAAACTTAAGACTATCAAAGGCGGTAAGTTTCTCCCATTTAATAAAGAGGGACTGCCCAATGCCGGCGGTAGCAGTAACAAAAAACTGTTTCTGGCGGGGGACATCCGGGCCAACGAACAGATCGCCCTAACCGCCATGCATACTTTATTCGTGCGCGAACACAATCGGCTATGTAAAAATATCCGGCGAAACAATCCGGGTTTGTCTGGAGAAATGATCTACCAGAGGGCGCGCAAGATCGTGGGTGCGCAGATACAGGTCATCACCTACAATGAGTTTCTTCCCCTTCTTCTGGGGCAGGGAGCGATTCCACCCTATAATGGTTATAAGAAACAGGTGAATCCTGGCATCATCAATGAATTTTCTGCGGCGGTTTACCGACTCGGTCACAGCATGCTGTCACCGAGTCTTTTACTGGTCAACAAGCGGAACTTTCTATTTGTCAGTCACCCAGGCCGCAAATTTGTGACCACGTACCTGAAAAATGCTTTCTTCAATCCTCGTCTCTTTCACAGAAACCACGGATTCAAGTCCATCCCCCTGAAAGACGCATTCTTCAACCCCCGTCTCATTCACAAAGGTGGCGGAATCAACGCTCTCTTGCGTGGGTTGGCCACACAGCAATCCCAAGAAGTGGACAACAAGGTCGTTGATGCGGTGAGAAACTTCCTC
>JAJDBA010000185.1 GCA_029261675.1 Nitrospinaceae bacterium | reverse complement strand
TCGACCTCAGGCACCGGAGGTCATTATGCTGCCAAAGATGAATGTTAAGAAATGAACTCTTAAAATGGACTAAATAACGAGGTTGGGTCAAGAGGAGATAGAAAACGTTTATATAATGCAAAAGAATTAAAAGGCAAACCTAAATTAAAATACAAGTATAAGTTCGCAAAGGCAAGCGAGTACAAGGTGCGGGAGGCAAAGTTCCGGTGTTCGGCCTTTTAAAGCGTGGTGGCAGGGTTTATGCGAAGGTGATCCCTGACACGAAAAGTAAAACGTTAATGGGCATCATGCAAAAAAGAATTGTCCCAGACAGCATCGTCTATTCGGATGCGTATCATTCCTACAACGTTTTGGGTGCATCTGAGTTCAAGCACTACCGTATCAATCACTCAAAACTGTTTGTCGACAAACAAAATCATATTATAATGGAATTGAGAACTTTGGGAACCAGGCCAAGAGGCATATGCGCTGATTTAACGGCATTCCACGAAAACATTTCCCTCTGTTTTTGAAGGAATGTGAGTGGCGATTTAACAACCCGAACCCAAAAGCACAGATTAAACAACTTAAACAATGGGCTAGACACTATATGGGCTGATATCTTGGGCAGCCCCTATTTTTGATAAGCGTATAGCAAATCCTATCATCACAAAACCGAATGGAACTGAAAGGTACATTAAATTCAACCAAGGGTCTGAATAAAACAATTCTACCCTATGACTTCCAGGCGCAGTCAAATAGATTGCCTGGAATGTAAGATTACTCCTTATTATCGGCACTTCTACGCCATCAACCAACGCTTTCCACTTAGGGGAGTAATTATTGGAGACCATAACCATTTTCGGCGATTCCACCTTTGCCTCTATTATGATCCGATCGGGTTTATAAGAAATAATATCCAATTGGTTCGAATCAGAAATACTACCCAATTCATTTGAGTTTAACTGCAATCCATTTAAATCTTCCTCAGTGATGAAGATTTTCTCTCTCAAGCCAGGCGCATCCTGAATCAACAATTCTTCCATAACTTCAGCTTGTGTAGAATGCACAACAACTTCCGAAGCTAAATAAGCTCTTGGAAAAAAATTTTTCAATTCGTAGATAAACAATTTGAGAGGTCGCCTCCCAACACCGACTCGGCCAATATTGAGAAGTTCGTTATTAGAAATAATCTTATCCGAAAATTCCCATAAACGGGTTAACTTATCAGCAGGCGAACCATACCAATTTCCCTTATCCAAGGTAATCGAAACCACTTTACCTTTAAAACCTCTTAAGGGATGATGCCCCGATATCAAATATTTTGTATTGGCAGCTAGTATTAATGGCAAAACAAAATCCTCTATACCTGATACTTCTCCCTTATCGGAGTATCTGTACTCACGTTTCAGTTGCATGTTTATTTCATGGGTTTGAAAATGTTCTATCTTTTTGGGGTCAGACAACTGAGGGGAAACCATAAGCTGCATATACTTTTTGTAGAAACCGTTAGCCAGGCCCCTTCTCCCACCCAATGTCTCAATCAAATAGGTTTCTCCTATTGATGGAGCAATGTCAATAAATCCTACACGAAAAGGTTGGCTTTTAGCCTCCTCTGAAATACGCTTCAAAATGGGATGGCTTTCAAAATGGGATTTGTAAATGACTTTTTCCACCGAATGGTACGCTCTGACAAACTTGGTTGCTGCTGCTATCGAAAACACTAGACCTAAAACAACCAATCCTCTAACTACTGTTAAACGGATTACGCTAGCATGAAGTGCAAAAGGTTGTTTTTTTGTCAAGAACTCTATAACCATCAAAAAAACAACCAGCCCAAGACCATTTAATATTTTGAATACGAAATGCATCTGGGTAAACGGTACTTGGAAAAATAAAACAAAATAACTTATCAACGAAATCAATATGAAAGTTAGCCTTACTTTTCTTGTTTGCAGGATCAAAGCTTCCGCCAAAATGACAGCATGAAATGTTTGCAAAATATTGATCCCAAAGAAAAGATTAGCCAAATGCATCTTCTCAAAGAAGGTTCCACCAAAAAGATCTGGGAATGACCTAAGTATGTGAATTAATTGGTACATGAATGCTAAAACTAGGGTGCTTTTTAAGACTCGGGGGGACTTCCAAAGTAAAAGTAAACCTGCAACCTCTAACGCCAGAGTAATACTGTATGGAGCAAACTTCATCATTGTCACACCTGCCCCACTTGGAATTGAGCCTAAAATTTCCCCATATAAGTTTGTCAGTGAGGATGGTTTGGTAAAAATTTGTTGCGCATATGGAATATGGTCCAATAGACTGTACACACCATGAACAAACATCATGCTGTATCCTGCCCAGTAAATCAGGTATTGAGAAAACAATGTATTAATAGAATTTTTAGCTTCTGGTTGAAACCAAACGATAAGCCCAATAATCAGCAGATGAATAATTGCAAAAGCAGGGGCGACCAATGTCGGAAAAGACATCCACGAAAATATTACCACCCAAAATAGCCTGAGAGGAAATCCCATGCAATCATCCTTATGGCGAAACCCATGCAAACAAACAAAAAGGAATGGATAAACAAAAGGAAAAACTGTCACAAATGACTTTGGATAAATCTGTGTATTTAGGGCAAAAAACAATCCTGCAAAAACAGATAAGTTTTTAGCAACATCAAAGTACCTATTAAAAAAAAGAAACATTCCGTATCCCGCGGTCGCCATAAATAATATAACGAGGCCGTGATATACTAGCCAAATCGGGAATATGGTGGACAGAAGAACTAACAGGTATGTCATTCCGAAATGATCAGCATTTATGGGAACCCCTCCTGCAAACAAAGGATCCCAATGGGTAAATCCATATTCAGCGAACAAACCCGCTAAAGCACTAAACCGCGTAAAAAACCCATCAACATTATCGTACATTCTGATAGGAGCATAGGGACCAAAAATTATTTTTTCTAAATGGAATAAGGAAGCAAAAATCAAATAAAACCGAAACAAATGCGCTTTGGAAAATAAACGTTCCATAAATCGGGGGTTTCTATATGAAGATTAAAATTCTTTGAAATTTACCCTTGATTGAGTAAACCGTTTTTTTGTACCCAAAACTTTGTCTAGGCTCAACCCAATTTATAACATTTGTCAATCCTCCTTTGCATGACAATCTTTTTGAGAGGAAACTTTCAATCCTTGGACTTTTTTAAACGTACTTTTCCCTATTCAGAGGGTTGCCACAATCTTTCTTCGGTCGCTTTGGTTATGTAATCCTCCCGTAAAATAGTGCCACTTCTAATTAGAAATTTTCCTGGATAACACGAAAAAAGGAGAATAATAATGAAGAAGACCCGTTATACAGAAAGTCAGATTATTAAAGTGCTGCATGAGGTTGAAGGCGGAAGAATGGTCAAGGATGTATGCCAAGAATACGGAATATCGGATGCAATGTACTACAACTGGAAATAAAAATATGATGCTATTGACCGCCAGGACCAGAAACAATACAGATTCCAAACACAATTACGAATTATGAAAACTGAATTCTAAATCTGGTATAAATAGTGGCGTCTGGTCACTTTGGTTTTAACAACACGCGAACTCAACTTTGATTTAGCTTCTCCATTGATCAGTTTCTTTAAAGCTTCAAGCGCAAGGTTCTTTTTTCCCATCCCCTGTTTCTCAGCAAGAAACTCATCAGATAGAATGGATCGTTCCTCCTGCAAATACCCAGTCTCTTACTTTGGCTAACCTTTTTCGTTCTTCTATCAAAGAATTTTATTACTCGAATCAGGCTTAAGCTGCTTTTTTTCTTTTAATTAAATCCTTAAGCCTGTGCTCCAAAACAGTCACAGCTTCATGGCCAGAAAAAATATTCTTTAAAGAACGAAAAATTCTTCCAGGGAAGAAAAGGTAACTTACAGCATAATTGGCTATCATAAAAAACGACCTTAATAATCCTAATATTCGAGCGTTGATTTTAGGATTAAAGCAAACAATGTTAGAAGAAAGGAATGAACTGTTAAGGGAGCTTAGCGCCAAAAAATAATCATCATCGATATCTATTTTTATTTCATCTTGTAATTTTTTGAAAATTTCAGTGCCAGGATATGGTGAAAAAATATAAAGAGGAGCTTCGTCTATTCCACGGGCGGACATTTTCAAGCCATAAAACATGGTTTGAAAGATATCGCCCCATGTTTCTTCTGGGAAGCCAATTATCAAATTGATCCGAACCGTTAGGTTCTGTCGTTTAGCTTCCAAAACGGATTCCGTAAGTTGGTCTAGCTTTATTTTCTTTTTAATGTTTTTCAAAGTTCGTAAAGAGGCACTTTCAGGTGCATAAACGAGATAATTGCAGCCGGTTTGTTTTAACAGTTTTAAGGACTCGCGATCAAGAGCTTCACTGCGAGTTCCACTTGGAAGAGACCAGTTTAAATTAATTCCTTCCTCTAAAAGTTTTTCGCAAAACTCTACAATCCATTTCTTTTTGGTAATTGCAGTTAAATCATAAAATTGTAGGCTGGTGATCCCAAAGCGATTAATATAATTTTTAGCCTCTTCAATGGCATCGTTCACATCCCTTAAGATATAGCGAGTCGTCCACATGGCAGGGCTTGAGCAGAAGGTGCATTGGTACGGACATCCTCTCGAAACCATAAAGGGCATGTCTCTTTCTGTGGCCACACCAAATGATTTCCCTGTTTCCCAGAATTTTTCTAGATATCCATCAGGCCAGTAAGGCCACCCAATTTCATCAACTTCCCTTATGCGCGGAGGGAGAGCATCATCCTGTTTAAAAACATTATCTTTATCAAGATAGGCTATTCCGTTAACCCCTTTAAAGTTACCGGTTTTTTCGTAAGCTCTAACCAGCTCTAGGAAAGTGCTTTCCCCTTCTCCTCTCACACAGACATCAAGGGCAGGGCAATCGTTAAGACTGTATTCGATTAGGCTGGTTATATGTTCACCACCACCGACCAGCAATGCATTTGGAAAATGTTTTCTAACTTCTTGTATAAGATCTCTGCCTATAGGCCATTCTCCGGAAAACATAAGGGAAAACCCTATAATCTTTGAGTCTTTTGGTATCCGAGAGATTATTTCTTCGAATTTCAACCCTTGAGCTTGAAACCCTGGGTACTTTTTTAATGGCCAAACTTTATTTAATCCCTCCCCAATTGCGTCAACTATTTCAGGCTCATAATCAAACTTTCTTAAATACCCTGACAAATAGGCGAATCCAATAGCAGGCGTGGATTCATTATTTATGGCACCCACTTTAGAAATAATGGGCCCTCGAACAAAAGTGATCGGGATTTTTTTTTGTTTCATTATATACAACTCTAAAGTTGGGTTGGTGAAAGTCGGTTTAATGATTTTTAATCATAATCTATAAAATATTATAAGAGGCTATCATTAGAGTCAACCTTTACTCGTGTTAATTAAAGAAGGTATGGTTCTAGGTAGAGAGGGTCAAGATTGCTAAAGCGCTTTGCTGAGGCAAGAGAAAAGAATGAAAAGGTTTCTTTATCGGATATGGTGAGGAGTGGCTTAATTGTTTTTCACTTCGGAACTTGAGAATACTTTTCCAGGGTGTGATCCGTACCGAATATTTCTTAAAAGATAGTTGGGTCTTTGTTTTACCTCTTCAAATATTCTACCAATGTACTCTCCTAAAATTCCAAACGCCAACAAGTTGATGCTCAATACAGAAAGAACCAGTAATGTGATAGTTGTTGTTCCATCAGCAATACTATAGCCTACTAATTTGAGTCCCAAAATAACAGTTATTTTTTGGATGAAAATAAAAAATCCAAATAATAAACTAATACAAATTCCTCCTGCTCCGAGATAGGTTAACATTCTGAGAGGAACTGTTGTGAAGGAGGTAATACCGTTTATTGCATGATTGACATATGCTGTGAAAGGAAATTTAGATTTGCCTTGAACTCGGTGATTTCGCTTATAAACTATCCCTACGGATGTAAAACCTGTCCAGGCCCTGAGACCTCTCATGAACTTATTCCGTTCAGGCATGTCGTTAATAATGTCGACAACATTCCGGGTGACGATTCCGAAATTCCCTGCATCTTTTGGCATGTCAAAGGCAACGATTTTTTTTATGATTCTGTAGAAGGCTTTTATTAATATTGAGATGAACCAATTCTCGGTTCTGGTTTTTCTAATGCCATATACAATTTCATAACCTTCCTCGGATTTTTTAATGAATTCGGGGAGGGCTTCCGGGGGGTCCTGCTGGTCCCCATCCATAACGATTATTTTTTTGCCTCTAACATATTCGAAGCCAGCTCCAATGGCTCCCTCATACCCAAAATTTCTACTCATAGTCAATACTACAAGCATGTCGTTTTCCTGGAGAAGTTGGTCTAAGACTTTTGGTGTTGAATCAAAACTACCGTTGTCGATAATGATCAATTCATAAGTTCTGTTTTCCAGGGACATTACTTTTTTAACTCTTTCAATCAACGAAGCAAGATTTTCCCCTTCATTAAATGCTGGAATTACAAAACTATAATCGAAGATCGGGTTATCAACCATGTTATTTTTTCAATATGATTTCTGCCATTAGTTTTAAATTTAGCACGGCATTATCAAATTCATCCTTATCCTGAGTTTTTAAATTTTTACAATTATCAATAAACTTGGAAATGTATACCTGAAATGGATCTTCCACTTTAATTTTTTCCCCATCCAAATGATCCTTAAGAAAAACGCTATAAGATGGTCCTTGTCCTTGTTGAATTCGAGAAAAACTATGTCCGTTAATTGCAAATGAGAGCACCTTTTCTCCTATGGGGTTTTCCTGGAAATCAAAAATGACTTTACAGATGCCATATGTGAATTGGCATTTGTAATTGTGAATATTATATTCCTCATTCAAAGAGGAAATTTCGCATGGCCCTAATAATTTTATCAAAAAAGACAATCCATGAGGTAATAGGTCTACGGCTATCTCCCTTTTCTGATATGAGCCTTGAGTGTGAAACTTAAAATAAAAACTTTTGCAGGGTGTTGTTTGATTTATTTTGTCCTTAATGCTATCCAGAAAAGTGCTATTGCTGGTATTTACTAGTATGCTGGCTTCTGGATAGTTTTTAAGTTCATCTAATTGCGACAACAACTTGGTGCTTGTAATGTTTTCTTTCCAAAGTAGAGGCTTTTCACAAAAAACAGGAAGATTTCTTTCAAATGCGCTTTTTAGTTGTAAAAAGTGATGCTCCGGTGGAGTACAAATGGAAATGGCTTCTGGTTTTTCATTGACCAAGAGAGCCTCAAGATCAGAATATGGGGCAGGCCTGAAACCATATTTGCTTTTCAACTGTTCCGCTGTCAATTCCGCAGAAGAATTTGTTGAGCCTAATATCCCTGCAACCTCAACACCTAAAGAATGCATGATACGGGCATGAACCTCACCTATTCCGCTTGCTCCTAAAATAGCGATGCGGAGGTTTGAATCAGATGATGCCATTGAATATTCCGCTATCCTTAATTCGAGAGTTTACAACATGTTCTTTTCTGTCGCATTTGCAACCGAGAGTATTCATTTGCTGGCAGGATTTATCCATCTGGTTTCCAAAGTTATCTGCATCATAATCGTAAAAGACATCCCAAAAATCTCTCTTATTTAGATCGCCCAAAGCCAAGGCGCGAAAGTGGGGTGCTGCTGACTCTGAACAATGTGACAGCCAGCCGTCAAACCCAATGCAGGGGAAAATATATCGAGCAAAACAAGGTAACGTGCGCGGTTCCTGAATTTCGTGCATTGAATCAAGATCTAATATAATAACTTCACATTGGCTGGTACTTTCAGCTTCAATGACGGGTCTGAGGTTTTTCATGTACTCCTTGACCTTATCTCGATCTGGAATATTTTGCTCGTCATTTTGTACGGTGTATCCCCTGGGAACTTGGGGAAAGGTAAATCGGATCAAATCTACACCTGCATTTCGGAGGTCATGGATAGCTTTTAAAATTTCTTCTTTTTCGTGATTTAATGGATTGATCAGGTAGGTTGCACTGATATCCAAGGGTGCTCCGGTGTTTGCTCGAGCTTGTGAAATTCGGCTGATATTTTTGCATACACCATCATAAAGCTTGGCCTTACTATTTGGGATGCCATGGACTTTGTTGTAAACCTCATTGGTCCCCGCATCTACACTAATGCTAAAATAACTAAGAGGAACAATTGAGGGGTTTGTTAATTGTCCCACAAGACGGTCAGAAACAGTTATAGCCTTCGTATGAAACCCTGCTATTTGATAGTAATCAAGAGATACTTGAACTAAATCTTCGATATGCTCATAAAATAGAGGATCTGTAGCATAACCAGCGTAAATGGCTTTTTTAACGCCTCCCTCAGCAATTTGTCTTAATATCTCAACATATCTCTCTGGACTTAAACGCTCACCATTGTCCTCGGAAGACAGTCCATAACAATAAGGGCATTTTAACCAGCAAATCTCTCCTCCTAAAGGACCAGGTTGGATTTCTACTTGGTGAGGAATTATCGTTTTGTTTAAAATGCTTTCTTTAAGCTTGTTAACATCGCTGTAATATCGAGTTTGATAGCTGTAGCGTGTGGTTAAGTTTTTCTTAGCTTGTTGCGCTTGTTCTCCCACTTCGCGTTTACTCCCTTCCTTCAGGTTTATAAAATTTAGATCTTTTTGTGTGTCGATTGCGAACCAGTTTCCATCTATTTTATAGTGACAAGCTTTTCCCATCTTGATCACTTTTAAATAAAGTTCCTGCTCAAAGTTTTCGCAAGCCTCCAAGTCGACCAAATTTAAGGCATCCTTGTTAATCCATGAAAACCCAGAATTAACATACCCTCTTTTGTCCTGTTTGTCATTTAGCGAAAAATGAGATATTTTTTCGTTGCGTGTAAAATCTGTAATCACCCCATCTTCTTCAACGAGGATACCATATGGAGAAATGATTTCCACGGAGGAAAGTGTTAAAAGTGCATGTTTTCGCTTATGTATTTGATACATTTCAGAAATATTGAAATCAAAAAATGTATCCCCGTTCAATAAAAAAAAATCATCTTCTTCCGGGATCAATTTAGATACTTTATGTAAACGATTGGCTATAGGTGTCTCTAAACCAGTGTCAACCAATCGGATTTCAAAATCGCGCTCACCAAACTCTTTGGTAATAAAACTTTCGATCATTTCTCCCTTGTATCCGAGCGGGAAAATGAACTTCCGGAATCCATTTTTATAAAGGATCAACACGGTGTACCAAAGTAGGGGTTTATCGTGGATCATAATCAGAGATTTTGGCAACGATTCTGAAACAGAACCCAAGCGGCTACCTCGACCCCCACAGAGAATGATGGCCCAATGGTTTTTTATCAGTGATGTTGAATGCATTGTCTTTCAATTATAAGGGAATAACGTCAGCATGGGATGCCATGATATTAAAAAAAGGAAAAGGTTGAAAAGAAAAACTATTTTTCTAAGTCTGATTAATCGGTAGATATATCGTAAAGTGTCAACGATTGATTTGAATATATAATTGGATATCCCTCTAAAACTTTATTCTCTGCTAATAGATAATAGTAATCAGGATAGCATTGGCGAGTGACCTGCCCCAATTAGTTGTACCACTTCTTAAGTTAGTATTTCCACTTTTGGTTCAATTGTTTCAGGAACTGGAGGCAGATACTTCAGTGAACTATGTGGTCTAAACTGATTGTATTCTGGCCTGCTGACCTGCCCCAATTAGTTGTACCACTTCTTAAGTTAGTATTTCCACTTTTGGTTCAATTGTTTCAAGAGCTGG
>JAJDBA010000184.1 GCA_029261675.1 Nitrospinaceae bacterium | reverse complement strand
GAATAGGCTCCTGGTATTTTCTTTCTGAGATTTTAGTTGATGTCGCGCTGCCAGAGTCGGAGATGGCAGAGAATCATTGCGGCACCTGTCGCAGTTGTATCGATATTTGCCCCACCGATGCTATCGTTGCTCCTTATATGCTGGATTCAAAAAAATGTATTTCGTATCTCACGATTGAACTTAAGGGGATTATTCCCATTGAGTTTCGGAAAGCCATCGGCAACAGAATATACGGATGCGACGATTGTCAGATCGTTTGTCCCTGGAACTCGTATGCGGTAAAAACAGATGAGCCTGCTTTTAAAGAGGTTGAGGGTACCTTTTTGTTGACTGAATTGATTCTTATGGATGATGAGGAATTCCGGAAAAGATTCAAGGGCAGTCCGATAAAAAGGCTCAAGCGGCGCGGATTATTGAGAAATGTTGCGGTGGCTTTGGGAAACTCAAAAAAAATGCAGGTTGTGCCCTTTCTGATAAAAGCATTAGAGGATAAGGAACCTCTCATCCGCGCCCATACTGTTTGGGCTTTGGGAGAGCTTTTGTTATCTGAAAGTATACCTTTGCTCGATGAGAAACTGGCGGCAGAAGCCGAGCCTATGGTTTTGCAAGAATTGGATGATTTGCGACAACGGCATCTTGGATGATGAGTTTTGGGGATTTCAGAATCACGCAAACAAACCGTTGAACCTATCGGTGTCCCGTCTTATAATCAGTAAAATTTAACCCCTTTTTCATTTAGAGGTCTATGAGCGATTCAAGTGAATTTCGATTTTTAAAGGCATGCCGGGGCGAACCGGTGGATAAAACACCTGTCTGGTTTATGCGTCAGGCAGGCCGGTATATGAAAGTTTACCGGGATTTGAAAGAAAAACATACATTCCTGGAAATGTGTAAAGCCCCAGAGCTGGCATGCGAAGTAACCATGCAGCCCTTAGAGGTCTTGGATGTAGATGCGGCAATTATTTTTGCTGATATTCTTCTTCCGTTGGAACCTATGGGGACAGGTCTTGAGTTTTCTGCTGGCGATGGCCCGGTAATACCACGGCCTGTGAAAGATAAAAAAGCCGTCGAACAACTTTTGCCTGTCAACGCAGAAGAACAGCTTGGGTTCGTAGGCGATGCCATTCGACTAGTTCGCAAAGAGATTGATGGAAAAGTTCCTCTGGTCGGGTTTGCAGGCGCGCCCTTCACTTTGTCCAGTTATATGATCGAAGGTGGGAAGTCACGCGACTTCACCACTACCAAACTGATGATGTATGAAGCCACAGATGTCTGGAATCTTTTGATGGAAAAGGTATGTGTGATGCTGGTGGACTATTTGAAAATGCAGGTCAATGCTGGAGCGCAGGCCCTGCAAATTTTTGATAGCTGGGTAGGGTGCCTCAGCCCGCATGACTATAAAACTTATATCATGCCTCATTTAAAAGGAATTTTTAGTGAGCTTAAAAAGCTTGGAGTTCCTGTCATTAATTTTAGTACTGGCACATCGACCATGCTGGATACTGTGCAGCAGGCGGGTGGTGATGTTCTTAGCTTTGACTGGCGTATTGAAATTGATGAGGCGCGTAAAATTTTAGGTGCTGATCAACCTGTACAAGGGAACCTCGATCCGGTCACCCTTTTTGCTCCCTTGCCCGTTATTAGAGAAAGGGTTCACGATATTCTGCGTCGTGCCGGTCCTACCGGGCATATTTTTAATTTGGGTCACGGTATTTTACAGCACACCCCGGTAGATCACGTCAAAGCGGTAGCCGAGATGGTTCACGAATTTAAATATGAGTGATTCATCACCTCGAATAGGTATATTCCTCATGGCGCACGGAGCGCCGGAATCCACGGATGATATCCCGGAGTATCTAAAACAAATCCGCGGTGGTAAGGAATCAACACCCGAAACAATTGAAATCATCCGTGACCGATACGAGCAGATTGGCGGTAGTTCCCCTTTAAGGGAGATAACGGCTGAGCTTGCAGATCGGTTAGAAAAATTCCTGAATCAGGAAGGGTCCCAATTTAAAGTTTATGTGGGAATGCGTAATTGGAGTCCCTATATCCGTGATGAGGTTAAACGGATGAAAGAGGATGGGATTGAAAAAGTGATTGCCCTTTGCCTCGCGCCACAATTTAGTACGTGGAGCACCAAGTTATACTTCAATGCTTTTAAGGAAGCTTTGAAGGATTGTGGTGGTGAAGATATAGATGTTCATTTTGTTGCAAGTTGGGCCAACCATCCTCTTTTAATCGATGCGTTTGCTGAGAAGTATCGCGAAGCTTTGGAAAAGCTGAATGGGGAATCTGTTTATACGATTTTTACAGCGCATAGCATCCCTTCAGAATCAATTGAGCTTGGCGATCCTTATGATCAGGAATTTAATAAAACCGTCGAGTTATTGGTGGATCAGGTTAAACCAAATAACTGGTATCAAGCGTATCAAAGTCAAGGGATGATCCCCGTTCCTTGGCTGGGGCCAACCGTTGAATCTGTGTTAGACAAGATTTCTCGAGTAGGTTCCAAAACAGTTTTGATAGTTCCTGTGGGGTTTGTTTGTGATCATGTTGAAATTCTTTTCGACATTGATATAGAATTTAAACAGTATGCCGCAGACAGAAAATTAAAACTTCATCGAACAGAATCTCTAAACTTCTCTCCTACATATATTGAAGCGTTAGCTTCGATAGCTTGGGAAGCAATAGTTTGAAAATTAGTAAGTAAACTCCTTCCCAAAAATACTTATGAATCTGGAATCATTAAATCCGCAGCAGCATCAGGCCGTGTGCCATAGCGAAGGGCCCTCAATGGTGGTCGCTGGAGCGGGGTCGGGTAAAACAAGGGTTATAACTTATCGTATAGCTCATCTGATTCGTGAACGGGGAGTTGACCCTGAAAGCGTATTAGCCATCACCTTCACCAATAAGGCAGCAGGTGAAATGAAAGAGCGCATCCGAGGTATGTTGGATCATGGCGGTCCTTCCCCATGGGTTAGTACTTTCCATTCGTTTTGTTTAAGAATGTTAAGAAAGCATATTTCAGAGCTGGGGTTTTCTAATGACTTCGCAGTTTATGACGCTCAGGACCAGTTGACCTTGGTGAAGCAGTGCATGAAGGCCGCTCATATCAGCAAGGAAGCATTCCCTGCTAAATCTCTTTTGAATCATATTAGTGGATTTAAGAACGACTTCGTTCTCCCTGAACAGTTAGATCTGGATAGCATGTCTTATGGCAACCAGATGAAGGCGGCTGAGCTTTATCCTGTTTATCAGGCCGCATTGAAATCAAACAATGCATTGGACTTCGACGATTTGCTGGCTTCCACAGCTAAGTTGTTTCAGCAAGTCCCCTCATTACGTGAATACTACGACAAAAAGTTTCAATACATTTTGGTCGATGAGTTTCAAGATACGAATGCAGTTCAGTATGAGCTGGTGCGTTTGCTTTCAATGGATGTGAATAATGTCTGCGTTGTAGGAGATGATGATCAAAGTATTTACAGATGGCGGGGCGCGAACATAGAAAATATTCTTAACTTTGAAAAAGATTATTCCGGCACTACGGTTATCAAGCTGGAAGAAAATTACAGGTCAACTCAGAATATTTTAACAGCCGCAGGAAATGTGGTTCGTGAGAACCAGAATCGCAACGAAAAAACCTTGTGGACGCAAAATGAAAAAGGCGATCCAGTTATATGTTATCGCGCAGAAGATGAAATAGGTGAAGCCGAGTTTGTTTGTGAGGGCATTCAAAATCTATGTCAGGAAGAGGGATTTGCTTTTAATGAAATTGCGATTCTATATCGCACCAATGCTCAGTCCCGAGTTATGGAGGATATGCTGAGGAAGGCTGAGATACCTTATCAGGTTATTGGTGGTCTGCGCTTTTATGAGAGAAGAGAGGTGAAAGATGTGCTCGCCTACATGCGGGTGCTTATCAATCCCGATGACTCGGTATCGTTAAAGCGTATTGTCAATGTTCCCGCTAGAGGAATTGGTAAAACGTCTTTAGAAAAAGTAGAAGCCTTTTGCGAGGTGAAAGGTCTCACCTTATTAGAAGGACTTCGCCAGGTAGGGCAGGAAAGATTGCTAGGGACTGCGGCTACGGGAAAAATTGCAAACTTTATCGGTATTTTGGATCATTTGGATTCGGTTTACAGGCAGTCAAACCCCTTGGAACTATTAGCAGAGGTGATTGACCGATCTGGGTATGCAACCATGTTGAAAAATGAAGATACGCGAGAAAGCAAAGGCAGGATGGAAAACCTGAACGAATTGTATTCTGCCGTCGAACAATTAGTGGAGAATGAAAATGGTACCTTGCGAGAATTTTTAGATTCTACCGCGCTTGTGGCAGACTTGGATAACCTGGATGATGAGCGAGGAGTCTTGCCTCTCATGACTTTGCATACTTGTAAAGGATTGGAATTTTCAGCTGTATTTTTGGTGGGGATGGAGAACGGGCTTTTGCCGCACGCGAGTTCCATGTCAGATTCGGCTGAGTATGAAGAGGAACGAAGGTTATGCTATGTCGGATTCACCCGCGCGAAAAAGAAATTATTTCTTTCCCACGCAAGGCGTCGAAGAATATATGGAAACACCTTCAATTACCTTCCCTCGGATTTTTTAAGCTCTATTCCGAGTGAAGTTATGGAGCGCGATTCAAGTACGGCAAATTATAATATGAATAGTCCCAAGCAATTTTCAGGTAGCGCAAATACATCTTTCTCAAGTGAGGCTGAATCGGAATCAGAGTATTCGATTGGAACTAAGGTTATACATCCAAAGTTCGGGGCAGGAATTGTGATTAATCGTTCCGGAGAGGATGAAGACCTAAAATTGGAGGTCTTTTTTAAAGATGGGCCTGGGAAAAAGAAACTTGCTGCAAATCTCGCGAATCTTATCATTCTATGATGTCATCTTACTCGAAAGGTTATTTTAAACAGGGGAGGGTGAAATGGTCAAAATATCTCGTTTAAGTTTCTCTGGAGTAATTTTTCTTTTTTGTTTTTTTCTTTCTGTTGCCGTTGCTACAGCGGGAGACGCAGTTCCTTTTTCAGGAGTTGTGAAAAAAGTATTGCCGGCTAAAAATAAGGTGGGGATTAAAGACCCGGTTACTAAAAAACGGTTCACTGTTATCGTGAACGAAAAAACCAAGCCCGATGGACTGAAGATTCTGGGAGACTTAAAAAAGAAAGATAAAGTTGAAGGGGAATACACCGTCACAGGCGCTGGTTTGTATATGGCCTTGGAATTGGTGAAGAAATAGTTTAGCTATTGGCGGAGATTTCTTGTGTGGTTAATAGGTTATTTATTTTTGCTTTGCCGCCGGGAGGTAGCCTGAGGCTTAGGTAGATTCGGTCTTCTTTATAATCTTCTTTGACGATCAAAGCGAATTTTCTGATTTTAGAGATTAAGCCAGCCTGCGAATGCTCCAATTTCAAGTTGTAAGGGGACATTTTTTTCTCATACTGAGTAATTATTTTCTGTCTCAGTACATCGATCCCCTCGTCCTTCTTACAGGAAATGCTAATTGCGGAAGGGAATTTTTCTTGGGCGCTATCTAATTCTTCTATATCTTCTATCGAATCAATTTTATTGAATACAAGAGCCACATCTATCTTATCCATTTCCATTTGAATCAAAAGATCATCAGTGGTTTGCATTTGGTTCTTGTATTCAGGGTGGCTGATATCTACGACATGGATTAGCAAATCTGCATCCCGGACTTCGTCCAGGGTGCTTTTAAATGACGCGACCAGGTCATGTGGCAATTTATTTATCAGACCTACGGTGTCGGAGAGTAAAACAGGATAAGGGAAGTTCTTTTTAACTTTTCTTACGGTGGAATCAAGGGTCGCGAATAGCTTATTTTCAACCAATGTGTCTGCACCTGTGAGTTTGTTCATTAGGCTGGATTTCCCTACATTGGTGTAACCGACCAGAGCAACTTTAAAAGTTCCTTGCCGACTTTTTCTTTGAGTCTTTTTTTCTCGGTCTATTTGTTTTAGCTTCTTCTCAAGCTTATGAATTTCATTTCGGATCATTCTTTGATCCAGTTGGATCTGAGTTTCGCCAACATCCTTCATGCCGATGCCACCTCTTTGCCTGGAAAGGTGTCCCCACATTTTAGCAAGTCTTGGGAGTGCGTACTTCAACCGAGCTAGTTCGACCTGTGTTTTAGCTTCCCGGGTGCGGGCATGGTGGCTAAAAATTTCAAGGATTAGCCATGGGCGATCAATCACACGACATTTCAATACTTTTTCTAGTTCGCGATTTTGTCGAGGTGATAATTCTTCATCAAAGACAACGACTTCGGGTGAATGATGGAGAACAGCCTGCTTCAATTCTTCCACCTTCCCGCTCCCCAAAAATGTTTTGGGGTTTATTTCAGTCAATCGCTGGGTCAATTCCGCGACAGGTTCGTATTCTGCGGTGGTAGCAAGGCCTGTTAGCTCGTCCAATGAAATCCCAGAGATGTCTCCAGGTAGTCGAACACCTACAAGTATAGCCTTGTTTGAAGAAGATTCAGAATGTGTAGCCGCTTCTTGTTTCACGAATAGAAGGAGAATTTAAAATGATAAGTCGCGCAAAGTTTCATAATATTTTCAGTGGAGTGATTTTGGGGACCTACTTGTTGTTCAGGTTTTTAATGTGCTAGCTTTTAATTTGATGAATTTTTCATTCATGTCGTCCAGTCTTTCCACCAAAATTTGTATCAATTGGCTCTGGAATTTCTTCTGGATCGCAAGATTAAATTTTTCAATAATCTCATTGGTGATTTTCATAACCACAACTTGGTTCGATGAGGCTATGGCACTTGTGTTTCTTGGGCGATGGCTAATCAGTGAGATTTCGCCAAATATGGATCCCGCTTTCAGTTCGGCGATAGTGATGTTTCCTGGCTCTTGCAGTGAAATGTGATTTTCTTTAACATCGACCTTGGTTTTTTTCTGAATTTCTATTGTCCCTGTAAGAATAACAAAAACCGCAGCACTGAGTTCGCCTTCCGAAATTATGACTTCGCCCACCTTGAATTTTTCAAAAATCCCAGAAGTATGTAGCAGTTTCTCTCTTTCTGTAGCTGAAAACTCCTTAAAAAAGGGTAAACGTTCAATAAACTCTTCGATAGGGTTTTTTTCCAAGAAACACCTCTAAAAATTTAATGATTAATTGTGCGGTTGAATATCTTACCTAGTTTTTAACATTATTCAGGAAGCCTTGTCCTCATATTTTATTATTAAAGACTCAATGAAATTCTGGGTTTCTTGAGTTTTTGCTGAATTTTTATTTTTCTTAAATAATAAATGCGCTAATTTGGAGTACATGAGCGCGTTATCCCCATCATTAACCTCGTCATATATCTTCCCAATTTGCATATGCGTTTCGGCTTTATTCGTGTTGAACGTCAGTGCTATTTTGAATGCCCATGCTGCCTGCTCATAACTACCCAGAGGAAGGCCTTTTTTGTCAGCGAACTGAAGCAGTGCCACTTTTTCTAAGTCATCGCGCGAATCAACAAATCGTTGTGCTTCCAAATAGGCGTAACCCAATTCAATAAGTTCCTTGGAAGCATTACCATTTTTAGCTTCGATTTGCTTTTTTAAAATTTTAATCCGGTTACCAAACTTAAAAAACCTTTCTTTTTGTTCTTCAAGTGTTAGAGCAACTTCCAAACCCTCTTGATCTTTGGCCCCATTCCCGTCTCGGGGAGAAGGTTGCTGGTCATTAGAAAATTCTAGAAGCCCTCTGGCATCCAATACGCCGTCACCAAAACCTCCCGTTTGCTCATCCCCTCCATTGTCTGTTTTGGATCCGGTACTGGTTTTTGCAGATCCTCTGATATTGGCTCTTCGGAGGCTGGCTTGTCGGGTATCGGCTTGGTTGGTTTGACCAAATTGTCTCGCTTTTTTTAGGTTAGCGCTATTCTGTTGTTTGCTTTTTCGCAATTCGGCATTTCGACTGAGCTTGTCTTTTTGGACAGATGCCAGAATATCCCTATTTGCGTTTGCCGCATCCCGCCTTTGCGATGCCTGCCTTCTTTTGAGTGAATCTTTAGCTTCTTTCATCCCGGCTAAAATTTCAGCGGCTGTTTTTTCAGAAGCCTTTTTGTAATCGCGTTTACTTTTTTGTAAACCCTCTCCGGCCTCGTCCATCGCCTGACCCGATTTATTTTTAGAATCAGTCATCGTGACTACTTTATCTTCCTGGAACTGATCATACGCTTCTCGAGTGGACTCCAGTGCATCGCCAGTGTCTGCCTGGGCCGCTGCCAAATCTGCTTTGGCTTCAATCAATGAATCTTGAAGGCTGACGGTTTCCTCTTTCCAAATATGTTGCTGGTCTTCCAGAACGACAGCAATTTCTTTTGTCATACTTTTAGCTTCTTTACGCATGTTTTCAAGTTCCTTGCGCATTTCCTCCCGACCCTCCGAGAAGTCCTCTTTTGCTTTTTCCAAAGTATTGAGTATTTCCTTGTTGATTTGAGTGGTTTCTTCTTGCAGGTTCACCAGTTCATCCTTGAGCTTGACGGCTTCTTCTTTCATTGCCATGGAGATGTCTTTCATGATTTTCTGCGTTTCAATCCGAATCGTCTCCATTTCTTCGCGAAGGATCTCTTGCTGTAATTTCATTTGCTCCCGGAGGATTTGCTGGTCTCGTAGGGTTTCTTCTCTATTTATCGAATCAAACTGGAAGGGTTCTTGGGCCTCAGAACTGGTGACCAGAGGTTGGGAAAAGAGAAACCCCGCCAAGAGACCTGAAACAAATAGATCTCTGATTTTTTGAGACCGCTGCATGGTAGCGTTTGAGCTCAAACTGAGAACCTGATTTATGAGTGGAAATAGCTATATTCTATGATTATAGCAACTTATCGGACGATTTAAGTGGAATTTGATATCAAACTTGTACGCGGCTAGAAAAAAGTCTAAATTTGGAATAAAACAAGAGTAATTACTCAGGGCAGGGTATTATATTGTCTAAAAGTCGCCAAAAACCTTAAAAGAATTTAAAAAATGAAAATAAATTTAGTGGATGCTGTCAGCGAAAACTGCTTTTCTATCGATGACGGACAAACCCTATTCGATTTAGTATTTGCTGAGCTTAAGGAGAAAAGGTCGGTTGAGATAGATTTTACGGGTGTAAAGTCCATGTTAACCCCTTTTTTACATAGTTCTATAGGAAACCTGATGGAAAGTTTTTCCAAGGAAACGGTAATGGAAAAACTGGTTTTTTGTAATATTTCACAGGAACAATTAAAACAGGTCAATAATTACATCAATCGTATCGACCAAGAGCAGCTCCAAAGCTCCTCGAGAGATTCGCTTAGGGAATTATTTGAGGAAGATGAACTGGGTGATATCGGATTATAGAAAAATGATTTTTTTTGAAAATAAGGAAATAAAAGAGCGAAAAAAAGAACTGAGCTTGCAGCCAAATGACCCTGCCGCACATTTTAATCTTGGGACGGCTTACGACAAAGCAGGAAAACTTCATGAGGCCATCAAGGAGTTTGAAGAAACTATAAAAATTCATCCCAATTCAGCCGAAGCCCATTTTAATCTCGGCGTTCTATACGCGAGCGTGAAGCAGGGTGAGAAGGCTATTGTACATATTCTTAAGGCGGGGAACCTGTTTGGGGATAAAAATGATTCTGTCAATAAGATGGAATCGCGAAGATTGCTAAAAGAGTTTTATAGAAAGTTTGGGTTTAAACCTGAAGATATAGAGTAATTATCCGTAGTGTTTGATGGGGGCTTATTTGTAGCCTAGCTGGCGGATAGCTTCATAGGTAACGATGCCCACGGCATTAGCAATATTGATAGAGCGAATCCGGTCATCGTATTGGGGAATTCGATAAGTAGCTTCTTGATTGGATTCAAGTAAACTTTTTGGCAGGCCGCGAGTTTCGCTTCCGAAAAAAATATAAGAGTTTTTCTGGAAAGAATGTTCAAAAAAATCGCGTTT
>JAJDBA010000183.1 GCA_029261675.1 Nitrospinaceae bacterium | reverse complement strand
CGTCGTTTTCAACCAATCCCTATTGGTGAACCGAGCATTGAGGATACAATTTCTATTTTGCGAGGTCTGAAAGGTAAATATGAAGTGCATCACGGTGTACGGATTCAGGATGCGGCGATTCTGGCGGCAGCAAAATTGTCGCAACGTTATATTGCGGATCGATTTCTCCCTGATAAGGCGATCGACTTGATCGACGAAGCAGCGTCAAGTCTGAAGATGCAAATCGATTCTATGCCTGTTGCCATTGATGAGTATCAGAGGAAAATTATGCAATTGGAAATCGAAAGAGAGGCTCTTAAGAAAGAGAATGATAAAGAATCTGTTGATAGATTAGAAACATTAGAAAAAGAACTTCTGGAATTGAGTGAAAAATGTTCTTTTTTGAAAGAACAGTGGAAGCATGAGAAAAAAATTATAGAGGAAAAACGCGCCCTAAAAGAAAAATTACAAAAAGCTACAGAAGAGAACGAAAGCGCGGAAAGAGAAGGGCGGCTGGAGGAAGCTGCCGAGTTAAAATATGGTACTCTTCCGCGATTGACACTTGAACTGGAAGGATTAGAAAAAGCCTTTGGGCAAGCGCATAATAAAGAAAAACTACTGAATGAGGAAGTGGGGGAAGAGGATATTTCTCGCATTGTTTCTCGTTGGACGGGTATCCCAGTCGAACGAATGATGCAATCGGAGAAGGAAAGGCTTCTTAAAATGGAAGAGGTTCTGCATCAGAACGTCGTGGGACAAGAAGATGCCGTCAGACTGGTTTCCAATTCCATTCGTAGGGCGCGAGCAGGGCTTCAAGACCCGTCACGCCCCATTGGTAGTTTTATGTTCCTGGGGCCGACCGGAGTCGGTAAAACCCAATTAGCTCGATCTCTCGCCGAGTTTTTGTTTCAGGATGAACAGGCCATGGTAAGGGTAGATATGTCTGAGTATATGGAAAAGCATTCCATTGCCCGTCTTATCGGTGCACCCCCTGGTTATGTGGGTCATGAGGAAGGTGGTTTTTTAACAGAACATGTTCGTCGTAGACCTTATACGGTTGTGTTATTGGATGAGATAGAAAAAGCACACCCAGATGTTTTCAATCTGTTCCTGCAAATTTTAGACGAAGGACGATTGACCGATGGTCAGGGAAAAACTGTGGATTTCAAAAATACGGTGATCCTGATGACTTCTAACCTTGGCAGTAAATTCATTGAACAGTCTGGAATAGAAGCTTTGCAAAAAGAAACTGCAGGCGAAGCAAGTGAGATATGGGAAAGGGAGTATGAAAAAGTGCAGGATGCAGTGAGGCTAGAACTGCGAAACCATTTTCGTCCGGAATTTTTAAATCGAATTGACGACGTTGTTCTATTTAGAAACCTGACTCGCGATCAAATTAGGGATATTGTGGAGGTGCAGCTTAAAGACCTGCGAAAACGTCTTACCGAAAGAAATATGTCTCTTGAATTGAGCGATAAAGTTAGAGAGGTACTTGCGGAGAAAGGGTATGATCCCGTTTTCGGTGCTCGGCCTCTAAAGAGAGCAATACAAAAATATCTACAGGATCCACTTTCTATGAAAATCCTGAAAGAGGATTTTGGAGAAGGGGATAAAATTAAAGTTGAGACGGATGCCAGCGACGATACTTTCGTTTTCACGAAATCTTAAGCACGAAATATTCGCTGCTAATAATCATCCTCACCCACATTTTCAGAGGGAGTTTTTTTAGAATTTTCGCTCTTTTGGTTTTTAAGGGCATTTTTCTTGAAAAAACTCCCGTTTTCCTCCGCAGACTGGAAAATTTTCCAGTGTCGAGACTGTAACTCCTCTGCGGAAACAATTTCCTTCAACTTCCCGTAAGCATCTAATACTTTGGTTTCATAGAACATAGGGTTTCTCCCGAAGGTTAGGCCTGTCAATGTTTGTTGATATTGTTTTATATTAACAGGTGATGTTAATTTGTAAACACTTATTTTTGTAGATGATCAGAAATTATTGCTGAAAAGAAGGCCTATTGAAGATGTCTCTGTCCAAAAAATAATTAATATTTACAAATAGAAGGAGTATATTTACGTGATCTTGTAAGGGCGAAATTTGAAAGATCTCCCCTCAACTAAATTTAAGGAACTAAAATGAGAAATAATCTGTGCTCCTGTTACAGAACTTTAATCCTAACGTTTGTATTCCTATTAATAGCGCAGAATTCATTTGCGGCTTCTGCAAGAGAGATTGATGTGAGTGTCGATGTGGCCTTAGAGAGGTTTTATAAAGAAGTTCCTGGCAGCCAGGAATTCACTAAAAAGGCTAAAGGAGTTTTAGTTTTCCCATCGGTTATTAAAGCAGGAATCGGTATTGGAGGAGAGTATGGGGAAGGTGCTATGAGAATTAGCGGAAAGACAGTTGAATATTACAACACGATGGCGGCCTCAATCGGATTTCAATTAGGCGCACAAGCCAAGAGTATTGTTATGTTATTTATGGAGCATGGGGCATTGAAAGAGTTTCGAAACAGTGAAGGTTGGAAGGCGGGAGTCGATGGGTCGGTTGCCCTGATCAATCTTGGAATGGGAGATTCTCTAGACACCACAAATGTGAAAGATCCGATAGTAGCCTTTGTTTTCGGTCAAAAAGGCTTAATGTATAATCTTACCCTTGAAGGTTCAAAGTTTAATAAACTAAAGAAATAATTGTATTTAACTCTTCCGGAGATTTATGTCTCACCTGTCTTTCGATTTTAATAATCTTAATAATCTTATTCCCGAAAATAGTGCCTGCATTCAGTCCTGCCACGAAATGCTGGAAAGGGGAAGTGGCTCAGGATCGGATTTTCTTGGATGGATGCAGCCTGCTGTGAATTTGGCTGAGATTGAAAAGCTTGCTAAGTCTCTTCGAGATCAATGTGAAGTATTTATTGTTATTGGTATTGGCGGTTCCTATATAGGTGCACAAGCAGGGCTGACGTTTTTAAAATCCTCTTTTCCAAATCAATTGGGTAAGGATGGGGGGCCCGATATCTATTTTGCTGGTCAGAATATCAGTTCAGATTACCATTCTGACTTAATGGACTTGATCTCGGGCCGCGATGTATGTGTGAATGTTATTTCCAAATCGGGAACAACTACCGAGCCGGCTATTGCTTTTCGCTTTTTCAAAGAATTGATTGAGAACAAATACGGTGCTGATGGGGCCAAAAATAGAATTGTGGTCACCACGGATATCAGTAAAGGGGCGCTTAACCAACTGGTGGCAGAGCAAGGTTATCGCAAATTTGTAATACCCGATGATATTGGCGGTCGCTTTTCTGTTTTATCTCCCGTGGGACTGTTGCCGATGGCGGTTGCAGGAATTGATATTGAAAAAGTGATTGCCGGGGCCTTAAAGGGAAAAGAGCTATACTCCCGCCCCTCGGTAGAGGAAAATGATGCCTACCGTTATGCTGGGTTACGTCACTTGCTCTATCAGAAGGGCATGACCACTGAAATTCTTGCAACGTTCCAACCTGCTTTTCGTCATTTTTCGGAATGGTGGAAGCAATTGGCGGGAGAAAGTGAAGGCAAAGACGGAAAGGGAATATTCCCGGCATCGGTAGAGTTTACTACCGATTTACACTCCATGGGGCAATGGATTCAAGAGGGGAGGCGTACTATTTTTGAGACCTTCCTTCTTCTGGAAAACTCCAACCGGCAACTGAAAATACCTGCTTCCCAAAATGATGCAGACGGTTTAAACTACCTCGCCGGAAAAACCTTGGATCATGTAAATAACAAGGCCTACGAGGGTGCTGCTCTGGCTCATAAAGAGGGTGGGGTGCCTAACCTTTCTATAACTATCAATGATCGCTCGCCTGAAGCTTTAGGCCAGTTATTTTATTTCTTTCAGAGAGCGGTTGCGATGACGGGATATTTAAACGAGGTTAACCCGTTTGATCAGCCAGGTGTAGAATTCTATAAAAATAATATGTTCAAGCTTTTGAATAAACCAGGATATTAGAAAGGATATAAATATGACAACCGTTAGTCAAAAGCTGGACGAAGTGCTACATGCTTTGGCTTATGAAAAGGTAGAGGGCAGTGCTCCACAAGCAGACTCCGATCTTTTGCTGGCAAGGTTAAAAACTCTGGGCAGTGAATTATGGGTGGATACAGGCGAGTTGGAAAAAGCTCAGGAAATTTGGAAGCAGGAAATGACGGCTTTGACCACCAATAACACCCTCGCTAATCAAGTTGTACAAAGTGGTGTCATGGATGAGGTCATCGAAGATACCATTCGTAAAATTAGAGAAGAAGGACTCGAGCTTTCTGAAGAGGAGCTTATTCTTGAAGTAGGTTTTGTTATTAATTGCAAAATTGCTTTACGACTGGTGCAGGCTTTTAAGGTGAAGGTCAGTGTCGAATTGCATCCGGCTGTTTCCAGGAATATTGAACGTACCTTGCATTATGGCCGAAGATACTTCAAGGTTTGCCCGGAATTTTTTATCATTAAAGTTCCACTTACTCCAGAAGGCTATCTTGCGGTTAGGAAATTAACTCAGGAAAAAATTCCTGTAAATTTCACTTTGGGATTTTCTGCAAGGCAGAATTATCTGGCGGCTAGATTGTCTAATCCGGATTTCGTCAACGTGTTTCTTGGGCGCTTGAACCAGGTTGTTATTGACCACAAGGCGGGTTCCGGCGACCAAGTGGGGGAAAAGGTAACTCTTGCAACACAAAATGCGCTGATAGGTGCAAGGGAGAAATATAAGGAGGTACACTCTCGATTGATTGGTGCCAGTGTTCGAAACGGGGATCAAGTTGCATTTTTGGCGGGACTGGATGTATTGACCATTCCACCCAAGGCGATAAAGGAATTTCAGGAATCGGGGAAATCCGCTGATCAAGTAGTATCGCATCTGGCAGAAGACATTGTGCCAGGTATAGATTCAAGCCATGCTCTGGCTAAACGATTTCCAAGCTTATGGGAAATGCCTGACGCATTCATATCTTTTGTGGATGCTTTAATGGCTGAAAAAGGGTTGGATGGAATGTCTGCGAATGAGTTGGTCGAGTTTTGTCGTAAGTATGATATGAATCTTTTTCATCCTTTCAGTGAGGCAGAATTCAAAGAAATACATGATCATGGAAAAATCCCTTGTTTGGATAACTGGTCGGAGTCAATTGCGTTGGATGATTTGATGACACAATCCGCATTGCAGTCGTTTACCAAAGACCAAAATTCATTGGATGATCGTATTCGATCATTTCTAAAATAGCGATTGATATATGATCCTTGCCGGGGATATTGGAGGTACTAAAGCTTATTTAGCATTGTTTGATGAAAATAAAAATCAGCTGGAAAAAATTCGAGAAACTCGATTTGAAACTCGCAAATTCCCTGATCTAGATTCTATCATAGAAGAATTCTTAAAAGATGGAAATGAAAAACCTGAGATAGCCTGTCTAGGTGTGGCGGGTCCTATCGTAGATGGCAATTGTAGCCTGACAAACCTGGATTGGAGGATTGAAACTGGGCGCCTGGGAAAACAATTCGATAAGGTATATTTGATAAATGATCTTGTCGCCATGGCTTGTGCGGTGCCTTGTCTGGAAGACAAAGATGTTGCTGTGCTTCAATCTGGATTGCAATTAAAAGAGGGACGTATATCGGTAGTTGCTGCTGGAACAGGATTAGGCCATGCATTTCTGATTCCAACGGGTAGCGCAAAGTACTATGCTGTGGATTCGGAGGGAGGGCATGCCGATTTTGCTCCCCGAAACAAACTTGAGACAGAGTTGTTGTTTTTTCTGCAGAAGAAATTTAAAAGAGTCAGTATCGAAAGAGTTGTATCGGGCCCTGGTGTGATTCATATATTCGAGTTTACTCAGGAACATTTTTATTCAGGGATTACCGAGGATTGGCAGCAAGGCCTGCAAAACGAGGAATTGGCTGCAGAGATTATTCGTTGCGCAGTGGAAAAAAAATCAGAACTATGCGAAAAGACATTGAGCATATTCGTTGAATTATATGGAGCACTTGCAGGAAACTTGGCATTACAGTTTTTGACAAAAGGTGGGGTTTATTTGGGGGGAGGAATTGTTCCGCGAATATTACCTTTGTTGGAGCAGGGATTATTTATGCAATCCTTTTTAGAAAAGGGCAGGTTCAAACCTTTTCTGACCGAAATTCCTGTGAAAGTAATTTTGAATGATAAATCTGCCCTTCTTGGCGCAGCTCAATATGCATTCAAACATCAATAAATGATTAACTTGATCTCTGCAGTATGGAGAACCTTTAACTTAGAAGATAACTATGGGAAACAAGATTAAAAAAATTGTATTGGCTTATTCGGGTGGGTTGGACACTTCTGTCATTATCAAATGGCTGAAGGAGAAATATGACTCCGAAATTATTGCATTTGCCGCAGATGTTGGTCAGGGGCAAGAGTTGGACCCCGTTCGGGAAAAGGCTTTAGCAACAGGCGCGAGTAAGGTTTATATCGAAGATTTGCGTGAGGAGTTTGTCGCCGATTTTGTTTTTCCCATGTTGCGAGCCAATGCATTTTATGAGCATGATTATCTTTTAGGAACTTCAATTGCACGTCCATTAATAGCAAAAGAGCAGATTCGTATTGCAAACTTGGAAGGAGCTGACGGTGTTTCGCATGGCTCCACCGGGAAAGGTAACGACCAGGTCCGTTTCGAATTGGCATACCACACTTTGAATCCTGAAATTATTATTGTTGCTCCTTGGAGAGAATGGGATTTAAATTCCCGAACTGCATTGATCGATTATGCAGTAGCTCACGGCATCCCTGTTCCTGTGACTAAGGACAAGCCCTATAGTATGGATCGGAATATGTTTCATATCAGCTATGAAGGGGGAGTCTTGGAAGACCCTTGGACTGGGCCAGATGAAGATATGTTTATGTTGTCGGTTTCTCCAGAAAAAGCTCCCGATAAAGCCACGATTATTGAAATTCAATATGAGGCGGGGAATCCGGTTGCAATTAATGGTGAGAAAATGAGTCCTGCTACTTTGCTGGAGCGACTCAATCAATATGGCGGTGAAAATGGAGTGGGTCGCATTGATATTGTAGAGAATCGATTCGTGGGTATGAAATCACGAGGTATCTATGAAACTCCTGGCGGCACTATTTTACATCAGGCTCATCGTGCCATTGAGTCAATCACTTTGGATCGTGAAGTAACATTTATACGCGATTCTTTGATTCCGTCTTATGCACGCATGATTTATAACGGATTCTGGTATTCTCCTGAAAGGGAGCTTATTCAGCAAACGATGGACCAAATGCAGAAACATGTTACCGGTGAGGTACGCTTAAAGCTGTATAAGGGGAATTGTATTGTGCTTGGTCGAAAGGCTGAAAAATCTTTGTATAACCAGAATATAGCCAGCTTTGAAGAAAGTCATGGTTACAGCCAGAATGACGCTGATGGGTTTATTAAACTGAACGCGTTACGTCTCAAGCTCTACGCAGAAACCTTTGGACGTTGAGTTCATGTCCTTCCAGTTTGTCCATCGATTAACTCCATGTTGATTTATAGGGGAGGGTGGGGATAGAATTGTAAGATGAGTTCCATTCTTGTAGTCGATGATGAAAAGAGCCTGAGAGATTTTCTCGCAATTATGTTGGAGGAAGAGGGCTATAAAGTATTTACGGCGCACAACGCAGATAGCGCCGTGAAGTTAATTAAAGAAAATATATTTGATTTGGTTCTTACAGATATTCGAATGGGAAAATCTAGTGGGATCAATGTCCTTGAAAGCGCTCAAAAAATCCTTCCTGATACACCCGTGGTTATGATGACAGCCTATGCCAGTGCTGAAACAGCTGTTGATGCCATGAAAAAGGGTGCATACGACTACATTTCGAAACCTTTTAAAATTGAAGATGTTCAACTGATCGTCAAAAATGCAATTGAAAAGAAAAAACTTTCGGAAGAGAATCGTCTGTTAAAAACAGCTCTGAGTGATCGTTTTCAACTCCCAAATATTATTGGTAAGTCAGAAACATTTCAGAGGATATTTGATTTAATTGAAAAAGTTTCGCGTAGCAACGCAACAGTTTTGATTCATGGAGAAAGCGGTACAGGTAAAGAGATGGTGGCAAAAGCCATTCACTTTAATAGTAATAGAAAAAACTATCCTTTCGTTTCTATCAATTGCGGTGCTTTACCAGAAAACCTTCTTGAGAGTGAATTGTTTGGGCATGAAAAAGGTGCATTTACCAGTGCTGATACGTTAAAGCTAGGTTTGATGGAATCTGCAAATAAGGGCACTTTTTTCCTCGATGAAATTGGCGAAGCGCCTCTTTCGATCCAGGTGAAATTGTTACGAGTATTGCAGGAGAACGAAATATTAAGATTGGGAGGGACCAAAGCTATTCCTGTGGATTTGCGGATCATTACTGCATCGAATCGTAATCTATCAAATTTAGTCAACGATAAAGTCTTTAGAGAAGATCTGTATTATAGGTTAAACGTTATCCCCATTCAATTGCCGCCTCTAAGAGACCGTAGGGAAGATATTCCAGATTTGGTAGAATTTTTTATAACTAAATATAATTCGAAGCATAAAAAAGATTTTATAAAATCGGTGGAACCAGAGACCATGCGATTTTTTGAAAATTATTCATGGCCTGGAAATGTACGTGAATTAGAGAATGTGATAGAAAGGGCCGTGGTTTTGGAAACGAGTGAGTCTATTCAAAAAACCAGTCTTCCTGAAGAAATTTTTGGCGCAGTCCCTCAATTTCAAGTTCCCGGTATGAATAAGGAGAAAATTGATCTCGAAAGAACGCTAGATCAAATTGAAAAGAAAATGCTGTCCAATGCACTGGTACAGGCCGATGGTATAATAAACAAAGCGGCAAAACAGTTAAACCTCAGCTTTAGATCTATGCGATACCGAATACAAAAACATCAGCTAAAAGGTAAATCAAAAGATAACGAATGATGCACCTCCTTTCGAAAAATACTATCCAGCTCCTATCCTTCAACTTAGCAAGATGTCTATCTCTTACTGTGCTGTTTTTTTTGATATGCCCATTAAACTCGGTGGCTCAATCTGAAAGGGCGGTTCTACCGGATGAAAAGAACTATGAAAATTCGAAGGTTTCCAGTGATCCATTTTTACAGGCCGAGCATTTGTTTCATTCAGGTGAGTTGATTGCTGCGAAACCTTATTACCATGAATATCTGGATAAAAACGCAAGAGGGCAGAGACGACTTAATGCCTTTTTCCGTTTAGGTCTGATCGATCAGAAAGAAAAATCCTTTTCCACTGCAATACGATTTTACAAACTGCTTTTGGGTTCCAATCCGGATACCTTGCTCACTCATGATGTGAATTTTAATATGGCGGTTTGTAATTATGAGCTTGGCAATTAAGATACGGCCGAAGAATTGTTTAATAATGTTCTTGGACAATCTCCTGATAGAAAGAAAAAGTGGCAGGCGTTGTATTATCTATCCCAGTTGGATGGTAAAAGGTTGAGTTTTGAAGAGGCCATTGGAAAACTAAAAAAAATATATGCGCAGGTTGATGATAAAGAATTAAGTCAACAGGCTTTGCTGCTGGCTGAAGAAATGATCGGTGAAAAATTTAGTGAAACGATTCTTTCATCACTGATTCAAAAGTATCGTAGTGGATTTCCTGTTGACCTTCTTTACTTAAAAAAACTGTCACTCTTTAGAGAGCAAGGTGATGTGGGTCGCTATGAATCGGTATTGGTAGAATTTCTATCCCTTTTTCCCGAACATGCCAAATTTAAAGAATTAAAAAATGACCTTGAAGAAATTAAAAAGAGTAATACTGCAAAAGTAGTGGTCGGGGTGGTTTTACCTTTAACAGGCAAGCTGGCGGCGACCGGGCAAAAGGTTTTACAGGGGATACAACTTGCGTACAGTCGTCTTCTGGAGGAATCCAGAAGGATGATCTACTTAGATGTCAAAGACTCGTCTGATGCTCGAGGCCTTGAAAAAACTTTAAGCAATTTAGCTAGAAATCCAAAGGTAGTGGGCGTGCTTGGCCCGTTATTGAGTGATGAGATCAAACGTGCAGGTGTTGTGGCGGACTCTTTTCGCATTCCGGTATTTTCTCCGACGGCTTCATCAGCGGGCCTGGTGGAATCGAGTTCCTATCTTTTTAGAAACGCTTTGACGCGTAAAATTCAGGCTCAGTTTTTAGCGGAATATTCTATCAACACGCTCAAATTAAAAAGGTTTGTGATTCTTCATCCGCTGGAGCCTTTTGGCGAAGAATTAAAGGATGAGTTTTTGAAAGCAGTGGAAGCTTTTGGAGGCGAAATTGTTGGAATAGCGAGTTACGACAGGTCACAAAATGATTTTAAAAATCAGATACTGGAATTGGGTGGTATTGCCGATGATGATCTGGATCGTATGACAAGAAAACAATTATTGGATAATCAAGGGCAAGAAGATTTTAGTGATCCAGCAGTATTGTCACGACCGAGAGTTGATATGGAACATTGGTCAGAAGATGAAATTGAAAACCTTAAAGTCTCCCTTGAATTGGGTTATGACGCAATGTTTATTCCTGGTGTGTATGACAAGGTAGGGTTAATTATTCCGCAACTGGCTTTTTATAATATTGAAAAAATTGCCCTGTTGGGAGGGAAGGGCTGGAATTCCCCTGAATTAGTTAAAATGGGGGGTAAGTTTTTAAAGTCGGTTTACTTTGTCGATGGTTTTTATTCTGATTCGCATCAGGTGAGAGTCAGAAAGTTTGTGGAGTTATTCGAGAAAAACTATGGTGAATCTCCATCACATTTTTCCGCACAAGCCTATGATGCTGCTGGTATGTTTTTTAAAAGTATAACGTCAGGAGCCGATAACCGTTTAAAGCTAAGAGAAAGCCTGATGAAAGTAAAAAACTATCCCGGAGTGACAGGGAAAACCAGTATGCTCGAATCGGGGGATTCGGAAAAAAATATTTTTTCTTTGACTGTGAAAAGAAAAAAAATTGTTGAAGAAAATTAGTCGCTAATTCTTAAACACCTCTTCCTCATGCTGCGGTGCGAATGGCTGTTCCTTTTCAGGTAGAAAGTCCTGTGAGAATAATTCAAATTTTGAATCGGTATCGCCAAACTTGGCTGGCTCTCCCGATTCAGATTGAACTTTGAGAAACTGAATTTCTTTAGGGACTGGAAAGTTTATTTTTGGTCGGTTTGCTAATGCTTCTTGCATAAACTGTAACCAGATTGGAATTGCAGCTCTGGAACCTGTTTCATTTCTTCCCAGAGGTTCATCTTTATCTTTGCCGACCCAGACTCCCGTTACAAGTTCAGGTGTATAACCCATAAACCAAGCATCCACATAGTTATTTGTCGTTCCTGTTTTTCCGGCAACGGGTCTTTTTAAGGCTCTGACTTTGGTGGCTGTCCCATTCTGAATAACACTTTGCATGAGACTGGTGATGATATGTGCTGTTCCAGGTGTAATGGGTTGGGTGCTTTCGGGGACTGCCGTGAAAAGTACTTCCCCGCTTCTGCTTTTGATACTTCTAATAGCCGCAGGTTTGGTTAAGGTTCCCATATTGGCGAAAGCAGAATAGGCAGAGGTGAGCTCATATAGAGTCATACCTGATGACCCTAATGCGATTGACAGATTTTCTTCGAGGTTAGAAGAAATTCCTAAACTTCTTGCCAGACGAATACTACTTTTGATTCCGATTTTTTGCATTAGCTTCACGGTCACCACATTTCTGGAATGTGCTAATGCTTCCCTTAAGAATGTGGGGCCGTAAAATTTTTCTTCAAAATTGACGGGTTTCCATTTGTCAAAAGCATCCTCTTTCTCTTTAAAAATGATTGGAGAGTCAATAATTATACTTGAAGGGGCAAAGCCTTCATTAATTGCGGCAGCATAAATAATCGGTTTGAATGCAGAGCCGGGTTGGCGGATGGCTTGTACCGCTCGATTGAATTGACTTTTATAGAAATCATAACCCCCGATCATTGCCTTGACATGCCCGGTTAAGGGGTCAAGGCTGACGAGTGCTGCTTCAACTTCCGGTTCCTGCTCGAGAGCTAGAGACCAACCTGACCCGTCTTGCTTTCGACCGAGTATTTTAACTTGGATCATATCTCCGGCAGCGATGGCTTTGTTTGGCCGTTTGATTTTTGCCCATCTACCATCCACATTGGGGTTAGGCTTTCGCGCCCAATTCATATTTTTTATATCGAGATATCCGTCCTCCGCCCCTAAAATAACCCATGCCTGCGTTTCGCCGACGGACATAACCGTGCCGTAAATGGTGCTACCGATTTGGATGCCTTTGTCTTCTGAAAAATTATTTTGCTTGAGCATGGCATTTTGAACTGCTATCTCACCTCTGGAAAGATCAACCGTACCGAGGGAGCCTCTGTAGCCATATCGCTTATCTGCATTTCGTAAATTCTCTTTGATCGCACGTTGAGCCGATTCCTGCATATCCATATTCAAAGTGGTATAAACTTTTAACCCTGCGCGATACAGCTTGCTGCTGCCAAATTTTTCTTCAAGAATACGTCGAACATGCTCGACAAAATAGGGTGCTTTATTGAGCATTTCCTCAACTCCGCCCAAATGGAAATCTTCCTGCATAGATGCTTTTGCTTGTTCGGTAGTTATGAAGGAGACATCAGCCATTCTCCGGATTACATGGTCTCTTCTTTTCCGCGCTCGCTTGGGGTTTTTGTAAGGGGAGTAATTATTGGGGGCTTTGGGGAGACTGGCAATCATGGCGCATTCAGCAATGGTAAGGTCATTAACGCTTTTTCCGAAATAGTTTCGTGCTGCGGCCTCGACACCATAAGTTCCATGGCCGTAGTAAATTTGATTGAGATACATTTCAAGAATCTCATCTTTAGAAAAAACCTGCTCCAAACGAACCGCTAAAATAGCTTCTTTAATTTTTCTTGGCAGAGTTTTCTCTCTCGACAAAAACATAGTTTTGGTCAATTGCTGAGTTATTGTACTGCCGCCTTCAACAACATATCCTGCTTTCAAATTGGTTATGAATGCTCGAAAGATGGCCTTAGGATCGATTCCAAAATGGTAGTAAAAATTTGAATCTTCAACCGCTAGGGTGGCTTGCTTTAAAGCAAGCGGAATGTTTTCTAAAGAAACAACGATCCTTTTTTCAATGTAAAACTCTGCAATTTTCTCGTCGTTATCTGAATAAATTTGGGTGATTGTGCTGGGGTGATGATCTTTCAGTTTGCGAACGTCTGGGAGATCCTTTGAAAAGTGGAAATAGATAAAGCCTGCCCCAATGAATCCTGCTGTTAGGCAAATGAGAAAGATAGATAAAAAAGAAACCATTAAGATTTTTTTTAACTTTGATTTCTCTTTAGGCTTCTTTTTTCGGATTTTTCTTGGGTTCTTCTTTTTTGGTGAGTCTTGCATTTACAGAGGTTTTACCTTTTGGCAGGGGCTAAATAAATGTGTTTTAAGAGTTCTTAGGGGGTAGACGGCCTTCTTCAAGGTCGATAAGGTCTGCCCAAGTATCTACATCGGTTCTTGAGGGATCAATTTTATCCCGTAGATCCTTGAAGTAATCCAAACGATCTTCTGAGTCAGGTCTTCTTTCAAGGATTTGCTTGTTAATAAAGTCCAAATCACTCTGTGATTTTGTTTGTGTTTGCTCTTTTGCCCAATCGTTGATTTCGTTATCCTTTTTATCGCGAGTCATATTGGCAAATACTTCAGTGTCGACACGGAGAAAATTAAGAATTATTTTATCTAAAGGGCAGGGGAAAATATAATCTGCAAGTTTGTTTTCTTTGTATGCACGGCCTTTATCGATCATACGGGGTAGATGGACCAAGCCTGCCATCTCTTGTTTTGGGCTGCGAGGAAAAGCTCTAGATAAATCCATAAATTTTAGTCAAGCCGCATTCGGCTTACTCCTCGAAAGTTTTTTGATTTTTTAATGGCTTTCACTCCTGCATCCCCAATTCTATTGCGAAAAAGATCAAGGGTACGCAAATTTGTCAATGTTTCAGATTGCGCTAGATGGTTTGCCCCTACCTCACCAATTCGATTGAATTTTAGAATCAAATGCTCCAAGTCTTTCAATTTAGGTGATTCCGCAAGAAACTTTGCTCCTTCTTCCGTGATATTGTTGGATTTTAAATTCAGGGTCCTTAAATTTTCTATATAAGGAGAGTTAACTAGTGTTTGCACACCCGTATCGCTGATATTGTTTTCACCCAGATCTAGGGAAATTACTTCTGATAAAATTTCCAGATTGGATAATTGTGAGACATTATCATCTCCAAGTTTCCGGTTTTCCAAGATAAGGGTAGAACCGACAACCCCTTTCTCAATATTTTTAGAAACCAGTTTTTCTATATCAATGGGTAAATCTTCTGCCATAAATTAGTGCTCAAACTCATTAAATTGAAGGTGTTGTCTAATAACAATAATAGACTGAATGGGTTTCAGGGTCAAATTTTACCTTCACTGACTATTTGTAGGAATAAGTTTAACTCCTGTCAATTGAGTGTTTATTTTGTTAAACTTATTGCACAAATTGAAACTGAGGAGACAGTATTATGATGGGTATAGGTTTTCCAGAGTTGATGATTATCCTAGTCATTATTATGATCATTTTTGGTGCCGGGAAGCTTCCGGAAATAGGATCTGCATTCGGGCGTAGCATTAAAAACTTCAAAAGTTCAATGAAGGAAGCTGAAGCCGAGGAATTGCCAGATGAAAGTAGCTCAGATACACAGGAAGCTACTAGCGAAAAAACCGCAGAGGCCCCGAAGAGCGATGCCGCAAAGAAAGAAGAAGAGTTGATTGACGAGGCTGCTAACGAAATCAAAGAGAACAGGATTGGCACCATCCGAACTGCTCACGATGGTCTTGTTCAGCAAGGCGACGTTTTTACTACATCACTGGGTCGTACTCCTGGTGGACGTGGACGTGACCGTGGTGTTTCGCGAGACGCATTCTAAGGTTTAAAACTCCGTTTCATTCCAGTGATTCGGATTTTATATTTTTTGTTTTAAAGGCCATAAACCAACCCAAGGTTAATCCGAGGGCAACCCAAGTGAACTGTTTCACTCGACCGATGA
>JAJDBA010000182.1 GCA_029261675.1 Nitrospinaceae bacterium | reverse complement strand
TGATCACAAAAACCGTTTTCTTGCGATCGGATTATGGGATCCTGATTCAGACCTATGTTTTCGGGTCTTGAATTTATTCGAACCCGTAGAAATTGATACCCATTTTTTTCTGAAAAGATTTCAACAAGCTCTTTTGTTAAGAAAAGGATTGAAGGGGCAGGGAACCACCGGGTATCGAGTTCTAAATGGAGAGAATGACGGGTTTCCTGGACTCATCCTGGACCGTTATGACAAAACATGGGTTTTAAAAGTTTACGCTAAAAGCTGGTTCCAATATTTAGAGAGTATGTTGGAAATGATTAAAACTGAGAAAAATGTTCAACAGGTGGTATTGCGGCTTGCGAGAAATACAGAAGACTCTTCTTCCCATTTCTTTGATGGTAAGGTGCTTTATGGCCCTGACCCTATAGTTCCAGTGCAGTTTTGCGAAAATGGATTGAAGTTCCATGTCGATGTTGTAAGTGGACAGAAGACAGGGTTCTTTCTGGATCAAAGGGAAAACAGACTTCAAATAAAGGAGATTTCTTCAGGGCTATCTGTGTTGAATGTTTTCAGTTATACCGGAGGGTTTTCAATTTATGCTGCTTCTGGCGGATGCAGAAGTCTTGTTGAAATAGACAGTAATTCCTTTGCACTAAAATCTTCATTGCAAAATTTGAAATTAAATTTTCCAAAAGAAAGAAATTTTACGTATTTGCAAATAGAGGGAGATGCGTTTCAAAAGTTACATGAATTGAAATTACAAAACTCAAAGTTCGATCTTGTTATTCTTGATCCCCCTGCATTTGCACGAAAAAAAAAGCATCGTCCGCAAGCCTTGGAAGCCTATAGTCGTTTGGCAGAACTTGGAGTGCAACTGGTTGCTCCGGGGGGTAGATTATTTTCAGCTTCTTGCTCGGCGCATATTTCTGCAAAAGAGTTTTATAAGGCTGTGGATTATGGGGTGGGGGCAGCAAACAAAAGATTAAAAGAAATTACCAAAACCAAGCACGCATCTGATCACCCTGTGAAATTCACAGAATTAGAGTACTTAAAGTCGATAACGGGTTGGATCGAAGCTTAGAAATGCCGGCAAGGTGTATAAAATCAATAGCTTACCGGCTTAGCGTGGTGGGCGGTGTTGGTTGGGCGCTGAAACGAAAAAGTTTAGTACAGTTGAGTTGAGAGACAGTTTGCTACATTCAGCGTAAGCTGAAAAAAACCTTAAAGCGAGTTTATCACTTTTTGGCTTTTTTCTTTGTAGCCTTTTTCTTTGTAGCTTTTTTCTTTGTAGCTTTTTTCTTTGTAGCTTTTTTCTTTGTAGCTTTTTTCTTAGTAGCTTTTTTCTTTGTAGCCTTTTTCTTTGTAGCTTTTTTCTTAGTAGCTTTTTTCTTTGTAACTTTTTTCTTTGCTACTTTTTTCTTTGCTACTTTTTTCTTTGTAGCTTTTTTCTTTGTAACTTTTTTCTTTGTAACTTTTTTCTTAGCAGCTTTTTTCTTAGCTGCTTTTTTCTTGGTTGCCATCAAGATCTCCTTTCATACATCTTTTGGTATCCGTTTCAGCGCCCAAATACCGTTTATCATTTTATGACATAAGCGTTTGTTGTCAAGCGAATATTAATAAATTTTAATGATCTTGAGGTGATCTCTAATGGCGTAAAATATTTTTCAATTTATTTTTGATCTCATTTTAACCATTAGGTGTAAAAAACCGCGTATTTTAGGGGTGAAAGGCTGTATGATAAGTTTCGATTGGGAGTGTCCATATTCTTCTGTGCATAGAAGTCCGTTTATTTTGTAAGAATATTTTTTTGGATTTTTTTATGAAACTTTCCGTTGATGTGGTGGAAATTAATCGTTTTGATAAATTTCCGAAATTAATTCATGCGAGTAGTCCGCGATATTTTAAAAATACTTCAGATGAAATAGAGCAGTATGATTTTGCAGGAAGGAATAGTTCTGAAAAAAAAGCGGAACACATGATTCGATTTATGGAAACGGTTAGGATAAAAAATAACCCACCTTTTTTAATAAACCAGATTCATAGTGACAAAATATTTATCTTAAAAGATGAATCTCTTACCCGCGAGCATGTTTCTAAAATAAATGCAGATGCTATCATGACTCACCTCAGTGATACTCCTATAGGAATTTTTACCGCAGATTGTATTCCTGTTCTTTTATATGATCCGAGGTTGCATGTGGCGGCGGCGATCCATGCTGGGCGAGAAGGTACTCTTCAAGGTATTGTAAATAAGACCATTATGGAGATGAAGCAGGAGTATGGCTGCCAGCCGAAAGATTTGGTTGCAGGCTTAGGATTGGGGATTGGGGGTTGTTGTTATGAAGTCGATGAAAACTGTTTGAATTCTTTTGAAAATAAAATTCCTTTTGAATCGCCTTTTGTAAAGGCAAAGGGGAATGGAAAATTTTTGCTCGACTTGTTTGCAGTGAATGCTCAGCAGGCAATAGATGCAGGGCTATTGCCAGAAAATATATTGCGCAATGAAGAGTGCACTTTTTGCTCGCCGATGAATTACTTTTCTTATCGTAGAGAAGGTCAAACGGGAAGAATTCTAACCTTCATCATGTTGCAATCCAGATGATGCCTTGCATGCTAGAAATTAATAGCGTCCATTAGGGTGAATCGCAATGTTAGCAACTTATGGTAAAAAGGATGGTATTTTTCTTTGTGGGTATCTAATTTACGGAGCCAATACCAACCTGATTCTTATTAAAGACAATTCAAATAAACTAGGTTTTGCTTGATGACAGAAGAAATAACTGACTTATCTCAGACACCGTATTTCCCGGTTGAGTGGATAAAGTCGCACCCGCGTAAAGTTGAAGAAATTCTATCAGGATTATCAATTGAAGAGCAAGCTAAGTGTGTGTTGAGCTTGCCTCCTGTTCTTCAAACTAAACTATTGGTTCTTTGTGAAGATGCAGTGGAAGTCACTCAGTCGATCCCCGCAGAGGAAATTTATAATTTGGTTAAAGAAGTAGGCAAAGAAGACTCTCTGTTGGTTTTGTCAATAGTTTCTGCGGACCAGTTGCAGTACATGTTTGATTTGGAGTGGTGGCAGGGAGACAAGTTTCAACCTGAGCGAGCAATGGAGTGGTTGGAATTGCTGGATCAATGTGATGATCCGCAAACCTTGGAATGGTTTATGAGTGAAGATTTTGACCAGAAGGTGATGCTACTGCAATCTTCTATCAAAGTATTCAAGCATGATGAAATGACGGATTCCTATGAAGGGGTTGAAGGACTGGAACATTATTCTCCCGATGGTGTTTACGACATATTTTTTAAGGTAAAAGAAGCAAAAGTTCTTCAGAAATTGTTTCATTTGTTAGCTGAAAGAGATCTGCCCATTCTGCATTCCCTTTTAGAGGCGGTTATCTGGTACCCCTTGACCATCACTGTAGAAAAGTCTTACCAATGGCGGTTGAGCAGAACCGCGGAAAAAGGCATTCCTGATTTCGAAGAAGCTATTGGGGTTTATAGTAGTCTGAATCCAGAGTCCTTAAAGCAAGAGGTGCCCACTTTAGATAGTTTCTCTGATGGCCGGTTCCGATTTTCACCCCAATATCCACTTGCGCAAGCTAACCCTTCTCTTTTTTTCAGTCAATGTGTGCAAAACCTAGGGACTGGAGAACGACTGGATACCATTCGCTGGGAACTTGTTTGCCTTGCTAATAAAGTGTTGGTGGCAGATAAATGTGATCCTTCGCATCAGGAAATCCGACAAAAGGCAATGAGAAAAGTGTTGGGGTATGTGAATATTGGGCTAGAGCTTGGAGCTTCGGGCGACCCGCAAAAAGGTCCCGGCCTGTTGCATCAGTTATGGATTCAATCCTTATTTCAAGTTGGTTTTGAACAACTCAAGCAGATTCGTTCGCAAGCAAGTTTGTTTCTTAAGCAAAATGGGGCTTATATAGAAAATTTTATTTCTTCAGGGGATAAGGAAAAACTCGGTGCGCTTGTTTTGTCTTTTCCACAAGTTGCGGAAAAAAGGGAAGAGGGCGCACCTGTGCTTTGGCGAGACTTGGAGTCGCTCGATGATATTCGCGTGGTAAATAAATTTTTCGAACGATGGACCTTTTATGTTCGACTTTCAAAACAAAGCTTGGGGTTAGATGAAAAAACATTGCAATCCAAGTGGGGTGGATTCGCATTTCCTGAAACTGGCAAGCTCGAGCTGTTGACACTGGTCACCACGGCATTTGCTCGGCATACATTATTTAAAACTTTGTCATGTGAGCCTTTGCCCGCTTCGGCGGCAAAAAGTTTTCTGGATATCGTTTTTTTATCTGGTATCTTTCGCGATGAAGGTAGGATATGCGATGAAGATAAACTTTCATCTTTCGAACAGGCTTTATTAGATACCCCCATGGCCTGGACCGAATTGGACAGGGAATTGCTCAGAGAATTATTAATGCAATGCGTTGCCAACCTGGAAGAACAATTTGGTCAGCTAGATTTATCTAAAGCAGTGCACTGGCAATTCACCCAAGGCCTGCTAATAGCGTAGGACCAATAATAAGGTCTCTTATTTTTGGGAGATTTTATTCAAATGGCTATCTTGAATTTTTTGGAGAAGAATTTGGGCGACGATAGCACCGAGTAGAGCCCAGTTCATATCCCACTGTGTATCCCAAACATCGCCTTGTGTCCCTAAAAATGCTTCTGCGGCTGCTCCTGTTGCCATTGCCACCCACCATTCTATAAGTTCATAAAAAGCACTGATTGCCAGGCAAGTACAGGTGACTAAAAAGAATAGCCATTTCCCTGCACGAAGTGGAGAAGTCCTGATTAATAACTCTCTGGCAATCATGGCAGGAAAAAAACCTTGAGCAAAGTGCCCTACGCGATCGTAATGATTTCGGGTCAATTCAAAAATATCTTTTATCCAGTTAAATAAAGGGACTTCGGCGTAGGTATAGTGACCACCTATCATAAGGATAATGGCATGGCACCACATCAAGAAATAACTTAATCTCGTAAACTTGAATTTTGAGTGAGTGGATGTGAGGATAACAAGCCCCAGGATCACGGGGAAAACCTCTAAAAACCAAGTAAACCGATCGTAGGGGCTTATTAAGGACCACACAAATACAGTCAGCAGACTCAACAATAATAGTAGATTGAACTGCGTCATAATCCGTAATTGGAAATTAAAGATTAATATTGCCTGCAAATGTCTTTATAAAAAAAAGCAAGATACAAAGTATTATAGAGGGAGTTGGATAAGTCCACTGCTGACTGAAAATTTTCCTTCAGGTGATTTTCGTATCTCAGAAAAAAAGAAAACCGCAGAAAGAAGCCATTAAGCAGAGGCCCGATCAATGGCTTCTTTGATTAGCTGGGCTGAGTGCTCTGCATTTTCCCAGCCGCCCAGTTTAACCCATTTATCGGGTTCTAAATCTTTGTAGTGAGTAAAAAAATGAGCAATCTGGTCCAATAAGATTTTAGGCAAATCGGAGTACTGTTCGACCTCTGCATAATATGGATTCAAGGCATCTACCGGAACAGCTAGAATTTTTTCATCTTTCCCTTTTTCATCCTCCATTTTTAGAACCCCGACAGGTCGGGATCGGACAATACAGCCGGACAAAAACTCGACAGGGGAGGCCACTAGAATGTCAATGGGGTCACCATCTTCAGAAAGCGTATGTGGTACAAACCCGTAATTACAGGGGTAGCGCATTGAGGTATGCATAACCCGGTCTACAAACAGTGCGCCGGATTTTTTATCCATTTCGTATTTCACTGGCTCCCGACCGAAGGGTACTTCGATGATAACGTTAATGTCCCAAGGGGGTGCTTCACCTATTGGTATTTCATTTATAATCATGCAATTCACTTATTTTGTAGGGTGAAAATTCACCCATTCCCGTGATTAGGGAACAGGTCAATACTTGTCAGGCTGACAAGTAGAATTTAATTTTTTACTGGGTTTGTTAATTTTTCTCTCCCGTTAGGGAGTGTCGAGGGCCGGAATCGAACGGGCACGTGGTTTCTATCGCGGGATTTTAATTAATTTAGGAGCTAAATCCAAATAAATCTGCATTCGTAATGTTTATTTTAATTCAATTTTCCCTTCTACAGAGTTATTCAAACTCTAAAAAGTGCTGATATTTGGAGTAAGAAGGAATCACGCCGAGGTTAGATATCGCTTGCAACGATTAGATCATTATAAACCAAGAGGCTACAGTTTGAAACCTGTGGAGCTTAACTTCTTCTTTCTTCGTCAAAAATTTCTGACTCAGCACCGATAATATTTAAATTTTGCCAGCTAATAATTATAGGGGCGGTGTTCTGGTTTGTTTGTATTTGAGTAGTAGTGGAGGCCTGCAATAAAAGCCCTCTAATCGGTAACTTTCGCCTATTTTTTGTGTCAGATTTATTAGTGTTAGTGATGAAAAAAGGCCTAATTTTTTAGCTATTTGTTCCGATAAGTAGAAGTAAAATATTGAAAATGAATATAAATTGCCCAAAATGGCAATATTTTTTTGATAGCTAGGGTCTTTGGCTCAGCCAGTCATTGTTTTTGCTAATTGAGGTGGAAATTGAAGGAACTGAAGGGTTTTGCATTCTCGTTTAGCAAATTTTGCCTTTTGGTTATTTATTTTCTGTTAGTGCCTGCAACTAATGGAAATGCTACAGATGTTACAGAATTAACCCCGCCTTACTTATTTCTCTCTACAGAAAATACGGAGGATGTTGAGGTACAGCAAAGTCCTTTTATTGTTCGCTCCCGGCTAGTAAGCGTAGATTTTGAACTTTTATCTAAACTCCAAGAAAATTTAATGGCAGAGCCAGATGAGGAACATCAATTAATTCTGAATGTTTTTGAGAATCTGGAGTACACATTCATCCTTGATAAAATTGAGAGGAACCGGTCTGGCAGTTACTCCTGGTATGGACAATTAAGAGACATACCCATGAGTCAGGTTGTTCTGGTCATCAATGAAAATAGGGTTTTCGGCAACATATCAAAAAGAAATTTTTCATATCAGATACGCCATATTAGTGGCGAAGCTCATGCGATTTACGAGATTGACCCAAGCAAGTTCCCGCCGACAAGTGAACCGCTGATTCCTAATATGAAGTCTAAACCCTCCCCTTCGATCGACCCGTTAAAAAATATGATGAATCAAATGGAATCTCATATTTCTGGTAAGGATACTCCAGTAGCTCCACATATTTCTGGCGGTAATTCTCGGATTTCTGGCAGTAATTCTCGAAATGGAGGAGATGAGTTTGTTTTCCAAAACCAGTTTTCATCAGACTCCAGTTCATCGAATGGTGGTTTTTCAACTCCACAAACCCAGGCAGATAATGGAAGCGTTGTAGATGTTTTGGTTGTTTATACTGCCGAAGCACGAGTTGCGGCGGGTGGCGCCAGTGCTATAAGCAGTCTCATTGATTTGGCCACATCAGAAACCAATGCGGCTTATTCCAATAGCGGTGTGAGTCATACTATCCGAATAGTGGGTAGGCAAGAAACAAGTTTTTCAGAGACGGGTTTTAATTTTTCTGCATTTTTAACTTCTGCGCAAGACGGGTCAATTTCTGGAGTTCATGATTTGCGAAATTCAACAGGAGCAGACCTTGTTGTCATGTTAGTGGATGGGGACGATAGTTTATGTGGTCTGGCCTATTTAATGAGTACTGTATCTTCATCTTTTGCACCTTTTGGTTATTCTGTGACACAAACCAATTGTGCCACGGGTAACTACACATTTGGGCATGAGATCGGTCATAACATGTCAGCACGACATGATCGTGCCAACGATAATACAGACGGGTCGCCTTTCAATTTCAACCATGGCTATCTTGATAATGTTAATAATTTTAAGACCATAATGGGGACAGGTAGTAATACCCGAATTCAGTACTTTTCAAATCCCAATGTGCTTTTTAGTGGAGCTGTAACCGGGGTTGCAGAGGGAGATCCACTGGCCGCAGATAATCGACTCACATTCCAAAATACAGCTCTCACAGTTTCAAATTTTAGACAATCTATTGATGCTTCACCTTCACAGGCTCTCAATATTTCAGGTTTGTCTCCCAACTCAGAGAGAGTGGTTTCCCCCTATTGGCAATCGGACTCGGAGTCTTATAGCTTCGTTGCTGTGACTCATCCTTCACTTTCTGGCATGGCCTCACAGGTTGGAGTCATCGTTGAAGCCATAAAAAATGATGGAACATTATTTGGTGCCTCTAAAATTTTTACAGTGACCGCGGCAACAACGACCCGACTTTTTATAGTGAGATCAGATCATCCCTCTATAAATGCTACTAGCATTCCGTCTGCTCAGTTCATTACCGATACTGCAAATTTCAAACACGGTCATTTAGGTGCTGTTTCTGTTGCAACTTCTCCAACGACATCTACAGGTACGGGAGTGGGTGAGGGATACAGAGACGCAACGATGCTATCCTTCTGGGGTGCAGTGGTTGTCGAGCAGAATACCACGGGTTTCGCCATGGAATTTATCGGGGATATGCATGATTCGGCGGCGCCACCCACCTTTGATGGTGCTATATCTGTAAGTGGTCCTTCTGCTCCCTAAGTTCTTCTGATTAATTACACCCTGTCCAAAAGAAAAAGGAGTTACGGCGAACTTGCCATAACTCCTTTATATGTTTTAATGCTGAGGGCCTGTACAGGCCTTTTGCTCTGCTTTTTACTGCGATCGTAAAGTTTTTCGCTGATTCTCGAAAGCTTAGCCAATTACCTCTCCCGTTAGGGAGTGCCGAGGGCCGGAATCGAACCGGCACGAGGTTGCCCTCGAGGGATTTTAAGTCCCTTGCGTCTACCAATTCCGCCACCCCGGCTTGGTCTTGTATATTAAAACGATCCTGACTTAGAATGAGGGCTATCAGAATCTGGAGGATGTTAACAGTTTCCAGCTTAATTTCCAAGCAATGCTTGTATCCCTTTTTTAGGATTAATCACCCGAATGCGTGACCCGAAACGAATTTTAAAAAAACTGGTCGGACCAGATATTGATATCACACCTTTCGATGCCACGGGTGAACCTTTACAACAAGCGGTTGAAACGTTTCGCGATATAGGCCAATGTCGCAAGATACGCGACTTCGTAAAAACTAATTTCAGGATCGACTTTGCCATTTCTCCAGAAACTTTTTATCAACTGCTCGAAATCGGAGCCATCAATTACATCGAAACCACGCAAAGGGATCTGGAAGTTGAAACCATTTCTCTGAAAGATACCCGACAACCGGATGATTCCGTCAGCATTGGTAACCTGAATTCGGTATTACGCGAGCTGTATAAAGATCTGCAATTGCTACATGAGAGGATCACTAAAGATTTTCCCGATGCTCTTTTGATACGCGAAATGCGCCCGGAGCTGATTGACCGTTGCCTCGATTTCGCAGACAGACTGGAAAGCCTGCACGGAAAATGGTCGCTTTTTACAGGAAGCAAAGTGAGTGATATTGAAAAAGAATTCGCGACTCTATTTCCCAATTCCACGAACGCACAACCTCTCAAAACCAAATTTCTTCTGATCCGAAACGAAATGGAACTTTACCAAAGTGTTTTACGGACAGAAAAAAAATGGAAGGCTCTTGAACTCGACCTTTTTGCTATTCTCAGGGGAAATGAAACGAAAGACTTACGACTGCTACTACAAAACGCGCAGGAGATGGGAAACCGGCTTTGGCAAATCATCTACCAAAGTTCTGAGGTGAAAAAATGTGTGGAGTTGCTGGGAATTGATTTTACAAATATCCATCCCCTTTTTGACAATCAAACCGTTCCCTTAAATACAAACGCTCTCTAGCAAGGGAGCTTAAGATGCCGACCTATTTATAGAAGCTGAAAAATCCGGGAAAGAATAAAAAAGCACAGACCATTTGCCGCCCTCGTCAGAGGGTTATTTAACTTGGAAGCCTTCGACTTTGTCCAGCAGCAGGTGTTTGACGGAGGACATTTTTTGCGCTTCCTTCAGTGCATCTTTGCCTTCGTCTTTAATTCGGTTGAGGCGAAGGTCGAGCCGCACCAGATTGGTGAAAAGCGGTAAAAACTTGGCTAAGGTGAGCGCTCCCTCATCGGTTATCTCGTTATCCGTAACCACCAGATTCTGTAAGCTCAACAGGTTATCTGAGACGGCAATATATTTGATGCCTTCGTTCCCGATCTTATTGTAAAACAAGTTGAGGGAAGTCAGATTGACGAGCACTTCAGACTGCGCCAGCCATTTAGCACCTTTAGCACCACAAAGGTTAGTACCAAATGCGAGAGTTGTTAAGGGTCGCAATGATTCCATCAGCGAAATATCTTTTGCCCCGTATTCCTTTAGGTAAGTTGCTGTAAGATCAAGGGTTTTTCCATCTTTGCTTAAATTCATGCTGACAATGGACTCTGTCTCCGATATTGCACGATCCTGCCCTACTGCTGTTTTGTTGCCGCTGTAATCCATTTTCCTTTTTCTCCAAGCATTCAAGGTCTGCCGAATTAGACAGGCCTGATTTCTTAATTTATCAATACACGTTTCCGGGTAGGCCTGATTATACACCGCTTCCCCTATATCCCTCAAGATTATTCCTACCGACTAGCGGGGTAGCAATGCTGGCTAGCCAGAGTCAAAGGGGCAAAGATATTTGTAAGCTTTATGGGCATGGACCTATTTTCTCCGGGCAAGGCCCCACTAGCGTGGGTAGCAATGCTGGCGAATCAGCGTCAAAGGGGCCAAGATATTTGTAAGCTTTACGAGCATGGACCTATTTTCTCCGGGCAAGGCCCGGGGGGGTTGGTTTTTCTTGAAAAATATTCTAATATACGGCATCACTTATTTCCATGGAGCGGTTCAATGGCTGG
>JAJDBA010000181.1 GCA_029261675.1 Nitrospinaceae bacterium | reverse complement strand
GGTCTGCCCAGAAAAATCGTAATAAGCTTCATCAAGTACAACTATGCCTCTAAAGTTTTCGACAAGCTCTTGAATTTCAGTTCGAGAAAAACAGTTTCCTGTCGGATTGTTGGGATAACTTATAAACACAATGCGGGCATGGCTCTTAGCTAGTTTTTCAATAAGAGGCTTTGCTTCAAAATTCCAGTCATCATTGAGAGGAAAACTATAGACGTTCAATCCCATGCTCTTTGCAGTGATGGCGTACATAGCGAAGGTAGGATCGGGGAAAGCGATCGTATCTCCTTCATTGCAAAAGACCTGCATCAATCCCTGAATCAACTCATCGGATCCGTTTCCAATCACAAGTTGATTTATGGGGACTCTAATGCGATTTGAAATTGCTTCTTTTAATGTTTTGCAATCAGGGTCGGGATACCGGTTTAAGTCCAGTTTCTCAAAACAAGCCAGAATTTTTTTTATTAGTTCAGGGGAAGGAGGGTAGGGATTCTCATTAGCGTGCAGCTTTATTCCTTCTTCTACTGTTTCAACATGATAGGCTTTGAGGCTTTTTACTTTTTCGCACACAAGATCCATAAGGTTGATTTGGGACATAATATTTCAACCCAATAATTTTTTGATGTCGTCCGAGGTTGGGATGTAGCGGGAAACTCGGGATTTTTCTGCATGGACAATAGCAAGAATGGATTCTACCGTTTCTTCCACGTCAAAATTTGTGATTACGTAATCGTATTTTTTGTAATTTTTAATTTCTTCTTTACCTGTATTGACGCGTCTTTCAATGCTCTCTTCGGTTTCTGTACCTCTTTTCCTGAGACGTTTCGTCATTTCTTCTATTGAAGGGGGAAGGATGAGAATGTAAACACCATTGAATTTCATATTGCGAAGAGAATCCACCCCCTGAACATCGAGTTCCAATAAAATATCGAAACCTTCTTGCTGTGGTTTTTCTATGGATTCAAAAGAGGTGCCATAGTATTCGGTATGAACCTGAGCCCATTCGAGAAAGTCTTTGTTATCTCTTTTGATTTCGAATTCATTTTTTGAAATAAAGAAATAATCTGCCCCATTGGTTTCTCCTTCGCGAACTTTTCTGGTGGTATGCGATGTGGCGATCCTAAGGTCGGGCATTTCCTGTATTAACCGTTTACAGGTTGTTGTCTTTCCTGTTCCAGAAGGGGCCGAGATTATAATGGGTAGGCCTTTTTGAGTCATTTGCCTTTCATCCTGCGTTTATTGTCATTGTCAGGTTTGCGAAACAAAACAGCTTATTCAATGTTTTGTACTTGTTCACGGATTTTCTCAAGCTCACTTTTCATTTCAATGACCCCGTTGGAAATAGTGATATCACTGGACTTTGAGCCTGTGGTATTGACTTCCCGGTTAATTTCCTGAGTGATAAATTCCAACTTTCGGCCAATAGGTTCTTTAGTGTTGAAAAAATTTCTAAACTGGTTCAGATGACTTCTCAAACGGGTCATTTCTTCAGTGATATCACTTCGATCAGCTAGAAGGGCGGCTTCTTGGGCAAGCCGTGTTTCATCGAGGCCAACTCCTTCATTCAAAGTCTTTATTCTTTCATTGAGTTTTTCCTGGTACTCCTTAATGACTTCAGGATGTCGCGATTCAATTTCCGCCGCGTGACTCTCTATAGAGTCAATGCGTTGGGCCAAATCTTTTTGCAGGTTTTCGCCTTCTTCTTCACGCATTTTCTGTAGAGAAGTCAGGGCTTCTGTTGTGATATTGAGTATCAGATCTTTTTTTGCTGGGTCAAGGGTAACGGGTTCAATTTTAATTATATCTCGCAAGCCGACTATAGATTTCAGGTCGATTTCTCCTTGCAGTCCTAATGAGTCTCGAATTTGATTCAAGGCATCGATATATTGAGTCGCAAGTGGCAAGTTTGGTTTTACATCCCATTCACCGGAACCTTCGTTCGAGTTTCCAAGGCTGATGGTGAGGCTAATAGAACCTCTGGAACAGTGTGATTTGATGAGCTTTTTTAAAGGTTGTTCTAAATCAACATAGGCCTTTGGAAGGCGAGTATTGATTTCTATAAAAAGATTGTTGACCGACCGAATTTCCGCCTGGTAAGTGTAATCCCCATCTTGGAATTCGGCTCGGCCAAACCCGGTCATACTAATGAGCATTAACTCTTACGCCTTTTCGATGGTCAGTTTGTAATGCCCTTGTTCTTCAACGAGAGAGATGACCTTATGCCCATCGTTTTTAATACTCTTGGGTACATTTTCGCTAGGCTCTCCATCATCCAGTAAGACTTCCAACACGCTTCCTGAGGCCATCGTTTCCAATTTGATTTTTGTTTTGACGTAATTGAATGGACACTTAACACCAAGAAGATCGATACTTGCGGATGTTTTTTCGGACGCGGTAGGCTTATCTTTTGGGTCATCCCCTCCTACTCTTATCCTAAGAGATTTATCCGACTGCATTTTTTCTTGAACGGTTTTACACTCTTCAAGCAATAGGCCAGCTTCAGAAAGCCATAATTCGGCTGTTTTCTCATCAGATGCTTCTGTGTTCTCTTCGAAGGTATCTATAAGTTTTGCGAATTGAGCTGAAACGATTTCCATATCTATGACGAGAGATTGGAATTTTTTCAGACATTCCCAGTCATCATTGAAGTCCATCCCCTCTGTGACTAGCAACGCACGAGCCGATGCGATAACGCTTCGTCTTGCATGATCTCCCGTTTCTTTGACAGCCTTTTTTTCAAGAGAAAGTTTGCCTTGGAACTGGGCGCGTTCGGCTTCTGCAATCCGATCGGTGATCATATCGGTCACAGCTCCAGCACATTCGCCTTGTCCACGGTCTTCCAGGCTGAATTTCTGTGTTGAACCATAATCGATATAAGACTCGGGTGACTGCTCGATATCCGGCAAGGTTTTTAGAGCGTCGAGCAATTCACGGAAATGGGCTTTACCCATGCGGTCAAAGTATTCGCCAAAAGATTCTTCACCTTGTTTGTTATCCTTGTAGTCCTTGATAGATAACTTCATTGCCTCCGGTGCATTTTTGGCGGGTATTTTGATAACGGAGGTTCCAAATATAGCCTTATCTTCTGTAACCCTACCGCCAAGAAGAACCTCGTAATGGGGAGTAAGGATACCGTTTAATTTTTTAGCACCGCCGTGAAACCCAATAGATGCGATATGATGTTGTCCACAAGAGTTAGGGCAGCCACTCGCTTTGATGGAAATGTGATCCATGTCTTTGGAGATTTCGAGTTCCTTTTCCATTTCCGTATTTAAACTTTCAACCAAACCACGCGATGCTGTGATACCAAGGTTGCAGGTTTCAGAGCCTGGGCAGCAAGTAATATCTCGTATTTCTTCTGTCCCAGCTTTATGAAGACCAATTTTCTTGAGCTCAGAAAATAGATTGCCAAAGGCTTTTTCTTTAACCCAAGGGATCATCAGGTTTTGGTTGACGGTAGCAACAAGTTTTCCTCCAGCGAAACTTTCTGCCATATCGGCTAACCCTCTAGCCTGGGGTATGGTGAAGTCACCGAGAATCAGTTTGACCTGAACATTATGGAACCCATCCTGTTTTTGCGCCTCAATGTTCCGACTCTTCCATAATTGAAACTCCGGATCTGCATTGCAGTCCATAGATTGAAACTCTGGAAAAGACAGAGGCTCTTCTACGTCTATTTCAATAGAGGGATATGTTTTGTTGTTTAGAGCGGTAAACTCTTCATTGTAGAGCTCATTGATTTTTTCCATTCCCAGCTTGTCTACTACGAATTTAAAGCGAGCCTTATTACGGTTTTTCTTGTCACCATATTTGTCGAATACAGCCACAAGCGCTTCGCACATCTGCAAAAGGTTGTCGGCTGGAATAAAATCGGTTAAAGGTAAAGCGGAATGAGGAAAAGAACCCAGCCCACCGCCAATCATTGCCTGAAAACCGCGAGCTCCATCTTTAACAACGGCTTTCAATCCAATATCGTGAATGGGGGCGAGTCCACAGCCGTTACATCCGCCGAAACTGATTTTGAATTTGCGTGGGAGGTTTTGCGTTAAGTCTTTACGTAAAAGATATTTAGACACAGCCAAAGCATAAGGGCTGACATCGAAAACTTCGTTGGCGCAGGTTCCCGCTTTATGGCACGCGGTGACATTTCGGACTGTATTGCCACAGGCTTCGCGACTGGTGATCCCTGCTTGTGCGAGGTCTTCAAGTCCTTGCGGTACATCGCTGATCTTGACGTAGTGCATTTGAATGTCTTGCCGGGTGGTAATGTGCAAGATACCGTGCGAATATTTTTCAGCAAAGGTTGCCATGGTGCGTAATTGCTCACTGGTCATTTTTCCAGCGGGCAATTTAGTACGAACCATTTGTTCGCCTTCTTGTCTTTGTCCGTAAATTCCTTGCTGCAGGCGGAACCTTTTAAAATCGTCATCGCCGACTTCACCGCGGTTGAGGCGTTC
>JAJDBA010000180.1 GCA_029261675.1 Nitrospinaceae bacterium | reverse complement strand
CCCAACGTCGCTTCCATTTCCGTAAAAGTCGACATATCGACAAAACTTTTTTTAACGCGCGGGTCACGCAACTTTTTCACCATATAGTCTGCGATTATCGTTGCCTCTTCACGAGTAGAAACCATATGTTTGAGCGAGAGGCGCATTTTATCCCACCGATAACCGTTGGGGTAGAGATTTTCTTCCTGCCCCATCAATCTCCGAATCAACCAATCTCTCTTATATTTCACCCCTCCCCACATCAAATCCGGAGCTTTTAGTTCGAATTTAGACTTGGGCTGTCCTTCAAACCGATGACAACCTTTGCATTGGCTGTTAATTAGTTTTTCAGCATAAGCGTCATCCCCAGCCCAAGCCAGAGATGGAATCAAAAAAAACAGGCCTGGCAATAAAAAATTTATTACCAGGCTAAATATAATATTCCTCTGCCTACACATAATATTTATTCTCTCTATGTTTAAAAAAAATCGTATATAGAATTAATTGCCGGGTTTGCTCTTTGCCCAAGGAAATTTATGTACCGGTGACCACTAAGAAAATCCAAAAACTGCAAACCAATTGATGGTCAACGCTTTTTCTCAGAAAAAGTTCTTAGATAGCGAACAATCTGCCAGATTTCTCGGTCTTTTAGATTTTTGAATGCTGGCATTCCTGTACCAGGGGAACCGTTACGAATGATCCAGAATAATTGACCATCCGAAATAGATTCCATAGTTGAACGGCAGGTAAAGTTTCTCGGAGGAGGGTTTAGTCCTTGCGCCATAATTCCTAAGCCATTCCCTGTAACACCATGGCAAATTTTACAAGCCGTCGGCTGCGCCTCAATTTGAAATAAAGATTCACCTGCATAAATAACCTCTCTATTTTTTTCAAGGGGATTCCGCTGAGTCAAAATTTTATCCGGGGCCTGAACAGTTTTTCTAATTTGCGGACAAATTCCTTTACCTAAAAACCCAATCCCGTGATGGCCTTGGAAAGAGCGACGCGAGTGTCTTCTGCCCTTGCCTGGTGGAGGCCCCGCCCAAGCTTCTGCCAACAGGCCGGATATAAAACAGGCCAGAAAAAATATTACAACGATTGTTTTTTTTCGATTACTCTGCATTCACAAAAGTCCTGATATAATGGATTACACTCCAACCTTCTTCTTCATTGATTCCCTTACCCACACGAACAGGCATTCCTGTTCCGGGGCTACCATTTCTAAGCACCCACATCATCTCTCCATCGGTTCTAATTTCCTGCCATTTTCTATCGGTAAAATCTCTGGGAGAATGACCGGGAATTTCTGCACCCTTGCCATTATTGCTATGGCAGGTAACACAAAGACCTTTACCAAAAAATATTTCCTTCCCCAGTTCAATTCTCTCGGGGCTGGCAGGATAAGGGTTGTCCATGTCCTGCAGTTCCTCAAGAAGTTCAGGAGGAACACGGGGTTGATAGATATCATTGTGGAACGCACCCACGTTAGCAGATGGCAGAATAAAAACAACCAGGCAGTAGCAAAAAATAACGATTCGCATCGAAACTCACGTCAATCAGAAAACTTAGATTACCTATTTTTTTGAGGGAGCCGCATTCCTTACCAATCTCAGAAATGCATCCGGGCCGGAAATTTTATCCTGATAAGCTTTTCCCCCTTCATCTTTATAGGAAACGGCAATGGCCTTGTTGCGTTTTTCATCACTGGTCCAGGTACCCCAGCCGGCTCCTTTGGGAAACATACTATCGATAAAAATCTTATCCCCATCTTTGTCCGTATTACGTTTGCGCCGATCATACAAAGTGGTCGCTTCTTTGGCTGTAGGCATTCGCCAATCCTGATATCCCCCATAATGTCGATGATTCACCCTTTGCACATACTCTCTTGCGGTATACCAATTGACCCATTTGGCCTCCATTTGCCAATGATCTTTTTCCATCCACATCAAATCTGTTTTTCGGTCAAGGATGGTACCATTCGCAAATTTCGCAAAACGTTTGTCAACCGATTCCGCAACGGGTTTCATATCTTGTAACGCAAAAACATTGGAAGAAAATAAAAGTACCAACATTATTATTTCTGCAATCGGTTTTGATATACGAAACATTTCTCACTCCATAAGGGCGATTGGGTTTGCAATTTAATGATTAGCTTTTTAATTTTACCTGCATGCCAGACCTAAGTAAACGGGGAAATCGGCTTGAACCGACATACTGATTTCGTTAAAATAAAGCATTAATTCTAAAGGTCTCCCTCATGAAATCTCATACCCGAATCCAAGGGATAATATTTTTTGCATTAACAGTTTTGTTTCTTGTTACATCTTTCTCCTACGCTAAACCCAAAGATAAAGATCGCTGGAATGAAAAATATGATACAGAGGTGTACCTGTTCGGAGAAAAACCCATTCCATTCCTGACCGACAACATCCATATCCTACCCAAAGGCAAGGCTCTTGATGTTGCGATGGGAGAAGGAAGAAACGGTGTCTACCTTGCCACGCAGGGATTCGATGTTACCGGACTCGACATTTCAGAAAAAGGACTGGAAAAAGCCCATGCTCTGGCCGCTAAAAACAACGTAACTATCAAAACCAAAGTCGTTGACCTCGAAAATATCCAATTCGAACCCAATAGTTACGATCTCATTCTTTGTACCTACTATATGGATCGTGGACTTTATAAAAAATTTCGCGATGCACTCAAACCCGGCGGTATGCTCCTGATCGAAACCTATAATATTGATTACTTGAAATATCGCAGGTTCAACGCAAAATGGGCACTCAATACCAACGAATTGCTCGACCTTTTTAAAGGCATGCGAATTCTTAGATATCGAGATTACGACGATGCTAGAGAAGCCTACTCCAGCATCATTGCGCAAAAACCTTCACCTTAGT
>JAJDBA010000179.1 GCA_029261675.1 Nitrospinaceae bacterium | reverse complement strand
GTGTGCTTTTGCCTGCCCTCATGAGGCTTTAAAGAGAGTTGATTTTAGAGACGTAACTTGGACTGGTGAGGGTGTAGGAGGGCAATGATGAAAAGAGTGTGGGGATACATAGCTACTGCTACCCTTTTTTTTGTTTTGGTTTGGTTTTGGACTTTGCAGGTCGACAGTTCCCTCAATTATCCTGAGTTTATCAGTGGCGGAGCATTGTTCTTCGTTATTTTTGTTTTGTGCATGTTTAATGTGCGCAAGCGTTTGCCTTTCCTTCCACTATGGCCTGCGCATAAGTGGTTTCTTCTGCATTCGGTGGCGGGTTTTCTGGCTTTGTTTTTGTTTTGGTTGCACGCAGATGTTTTGTGGCCAAAAGGATTGTATGTCCAGATCCTCGCGGTGCTTTTTTATGGTACGACTTTATCCGGAATTTTGGGATTGATCATGGAAAAGGTTTATCCGAATCTTTTAACCCGCGTTGGTCTTGAATGTATTTATGAGCGTATTCCACGGGACCTTGCGGAGATAAGAAACAAGGCCGAAAACTTGGTGTTGGAATGTACAGAAAAAACAGGAAGTGATACGCTCGCACAACATTATTTTGAAACGCTGGGATGGTTTTTTCAGCGTCCACGATTTATTATTAATAATATTTTTGGCGGACAAAACGCACAGACTTGGGTTATGCGGCAATGCTCTGTTCTAGAACGATTTTTAAATGAAGCGGAACGGGTTTATCTGGATCAAATTTATGTTCTAGCAGAAACTAAAAGAAAAATAGACTTTCATTATTCTTTACAGACCATGCTGAAAAAATGGCTTCTAGTTCATGTGCCTTTGGCTGCAGCTGTAATGACAATGGTGATCTGGCATTTAATTGTTATTCAGGTATTTTTTAATTAAATGGATACAGATAAATTTAATCACGACCAAAGTCGCTATGAACGCCCGAATTTTCCTTATCGGTGTGGACGCGGTGCTTTGTGGCGAACTCCCTGTAATAACGGACCAAAAATAGATGGAAGTTGTGGGGGTACCCAAGATTGTGAACCGTTCTTTAAAAAAGATCGTTGGCTATGCCGCAGAGACAAGCGGTTTGGAGGTGCATGTGCAGAGGGTCCCGGTCCTCGAGGCGAATGCTCATGGCAAAGACCGCCTTGTGCTCCAAGAAAAACTTTGCGCGTTATTCGTGGGCGAATTGCTTTTTTAGCGGTAGTCGCTATTGTTGCTCTTTTGGCTTCTTCGCAGGCTTTGAATCCTGATGGAGGCAGCGGATTTGTCAGTATTTCCGATGCGGGACCCTTGTCCAAAGCGCATAAAAAGTTTACAGAAGGTTGTTCATCCTGTCATGCGGTCTACGGACAGGGGCCTGCTGGCTGGGTAAAAGCTGTATTCACTCAATTGGATATTTCAGAGCGTTGTGTTAACTGCCATTCTTTTGGTGGGCCAGATTCTATGGCGCATAATAATGATCTGGCGAAAGACCGAGAAGTCAGGAAAACGGAGTGCATCATGTGCCACAGGGAACACAGTGGGGAAAAAATGAGCACCCGCCAATCTACCAGCGAGCAATGCAATACTTGTCATAAAAACAAGTTTGAAAGTTTTTCGCGAGGCCACCCTGAATTCCCTGATCGATATCCTTACTTTGAACGTAATGCGATCAAGTTTGATCATGGCTCGCATTTGAAAAAGCATTTTGAAAATCCGAAATTTACAGAGAAAGCACCCACGTCTTGCATTGGTTGTCATAAAGTAACTCTTTCAGACAGGGAAGTACGACCTCAAGCCTACGAAACTATTTGTGTCGACTGCCATGGATCTCAGATTACAAAGAAAGACCTCGTGTTGGTTCGTCTTCCTGAACTTGTTAATGATTTGATTGACCGGGATGCGCTGGTTCAAGCTTGCAACTCTCTCGCAGAAGAAAAGTCGGATGAAGAATTTCTTAGTGTTTCTACCGAAATGCCAGCGCTGGTCAGCGCATTTCTATTGAATGTGCCGGAAGATGACCCCGAAACTTATGATCAACCTTTGCAGGAACTAATTTTTTCCATGGCAGAAGAGAGCCATTCTTCTATAGAAGATATGGTCAACTCACAAACCGAAAAGCCGATGGCGGATCAACTTTTGGAGGGGTTGAATCCGGAAGTTCTCAAACGTGCTGCTTGCTCTTGGGGATTGAATTTGGAATATGAATCACCGGCGGAGGCCAAGTTTGGTGGTTGGTATGCTGATATGTTGGAGATTCGCTATAAGCCGATGGGACATCGGGACCCGGTAGCAAAAAGCTGGGTCGAATTTGCTTTGGCGGTTTCAACGAGTCAGGATGATGAAGATAAAATGGCTCGGGCCATTGCCATGCGGGATCAGATGATATCTCCCAAGTATGGTGTTGGTGGGTGCGTAAAATGTCATGCTGTAAGTGAAACCACAACCACCGATGGTAAAAAGAAGTTGGGCATTGAATGGAAGTATAAAGAGGCAAATGACAGGCCACATTCTGATTATTCTCATACCAGTCATATAGAAATTATGGGTAATAAAAGTTCTTGCTCTAATTGCCATATTTTAGATGCCAAGGCTGAATATATGAGTTCATTTAAAGGTTTTGATGCATCGAAGTGGTCTAGTAATTTTTCATCAATTAAAAGGCAGACCTGTGTCCAATGTCATACAGAATCGCAGATCAATCAGGACTGTCAAAGTTGCCACGTTTATCACCTCAATCCTGGTTTTAAAAAGAAAATGGTTTCTGCTAAAAGACAAATGCCGGAAATTAAAAATGATAAGTAAGACGGATCGAGCTGTCTTAAAGGAGGGGTTTTGCTGAACATCGCTATCAGTTTTATTGCATTGGTATTCTTATTGAGCCTCGTGGCGTATGTGCTGATTCTCATTGCAAATAGTTCTCGTGCTCTAGCTATAAACCAGAAAAGAGCCGATCTGGAAGGAGAGTTGTTAAAGGTTCGTGTTGATCAAATCATCGATGAAAAGCGGCTCGAGAGTGAGAGGGCAAAGTTGTCTTGGAATGGATTTCGGAAATTCCGTATTATTACGAAAGAAAAAGAAACAAAAGATATTACTTCGTTTTATCTGGCTCCTCATGATGGTAAACCTCTTCCCGGATTTTTACCGGGGCAGTTTCTGACTTTCCAGTTTCATATTCCCGGTCAAACGCAGCCTGTTATCCGTTGCTATTCTTTATCAGACAGCCCTTATCATCCCGACCGCTATCGAGTTTCCATCAAGAAGGTTCCTGCTCCGCGAGATGAGCCGAGTGCCCCCCCTGGTTTGGTGTCTAGTTATTTTCATGACTCCTTGAATGAGCATGATATTGTCGATGTTAAGGCTCCAAGCGGGCATTTCTATTTAAACATGAACGAAAAAAGACCTGTGGTATTGCTTTCTGGGGGTGTGGGTATCACGCCGGTTCTCAGTATGTTGAATGCTCTGGTTGAAATAGATTCGCAAAGAGAGATATGGTTTTGTCTGGGAGTTCGAGACAAAACAGAACATGTGATGAAGGAACATCTTGAAAAGGTTGCAAGAGAAAATTCGAATGTGAATTTGAATATTTTTTACAGTCGCCCTGGTGAAATGGATCTTAAAGGGGATGATTACCATGTTGAGGGAAGGGTTACTGTTGAGAATTTGAAGACACTGCTTCCCTCTAATAATTATGAATTTTATATCTGCGCGCCACCTCCGATGGTTAAAGATTTACGTACGGGACTAGCGAGTTGGGGGGTACCAAAAACCAGTATCCATTTTGAGGCCTTTGGCCCTGCAACGGTTAAAAAATGCACAGTGGATTCTAAACAGGAAGATGCCCCCAAAATTGATATACGTTTTACAAAGTCCGGAAAAACTCTTCCTTGGAATCCAAACTTAACCTCACTGCTGGAATTTGCTGAAAAAAATGGTATTCCTCTGGACTCTGGATGTCGAGCTGGAAACTGTGGTACCTGTTTGACGGCGATAAAAAGTGGCGAGGTGACTTATGTAGGAGAACCGGGATCCCTCCCCGAGGCAGGGTCATGCCTAGCTTGTATTGCAGTGCCCAAAGGTGATCTCACTCTAGATGCCTGATTTTTTTCAGGTGATAAGTCTGGTTTAGTTGTTGGATTTTTTAAACGAACCTTTAATCATGCGGTAAGCAAGACGGTTTCCTTCATGTTCCATGGGATGCCCGACATGAAGGTCACACTCTGGGCAGGCTAATACAGGAAGATTTGCTTTTCTGCCGCTTGATTTAAGAGCTGCTAAAGATTTCGGTTGCAGTACTTTGTCCAGATAGAGCCGAATCAGTTGACCAGATCCTTCCTTTCGATAGCGCACAATAAATGTGCCGCATTTCCCGCAAGCAATATCTAGATGTCGGCTAGCCATTCCACCCTCTTTAAAGTCAGAATATTATACAGGGTGTTGCTAATTCGATGAGATGTCTTGTTAAATACGGCTAACAGCAAGCCCCATTTCCGTTAGCGGGGATGCCTTCTTGCGCCGGCGCAACACTGCAATCAAATGGACCATAATGAGTTGTGAAGTCTCCGGTCATTTTGAAATGGTCACCGAATCGAGATTCGCTAAGCATTTTGTAGGTGTTTCCACATACTGGAACAGGAATGCCGGTCTGGAAATAATGATGGTCGTCCAGAGTGAACCCGTGCGGAAATTCGGGAATCGTTCCATTGTAGTAAGCGACATGACCAAAATTTTCGCAGATATCTTCAAAGTCAGATTTAAAAGTTCGCACGGTCATGGAATAGAAATCAATCATACCTGCTTTGCGCTGGATATCTTGATTGTTCAAGGTGATGGGGGTTTTCGAGACGGCCCGATAATCGAGGCAACCGACTTTAGCAAGCATACGTCGAAAGTCTTCTATATATAGGGCACCTCCAAGACATTCTCCCAGTAAAACCGGGTCTGTAGTGAGTGGTTCAGGAACGCGCCGACCAGCGAAAACGTCGGATAGGTAAAGTTCTCCGCCAGGCTTTAGCACTCTAAAAATTTCACGGAAAACACTTTCCTTATCAGGCGAAAGATTGACAACACAGTTGGAGATGATCACATCGACAGAGTTATCTCCAAGGTTGGCAGTAGAGAGATCTTCAATCCACCCCTTACGAAAATCCACATTAGGTTTATCTAAATTGAATTTGCTGGTGTGAAAGGGGATGTGTTTTCTTGCCACGGCAAGTTGTTCGTCTGTCATGTCTATGCCGATGACCAATCCATCTGGGCCAACTACTTGTGCGAGAAGGTAGCAATCACGTCCTGACCCACAGCCCAGATCGACCACAGTTTTTCCAGTTAGTGCGGATGGAAAGGTAGAGGCGCATCCGTAGAAACGGGATTGCACTTCTTCATGTATATTTTTTAAAAAGGGCCTGAGGTATGCTGGCATTGAGTCTGCGGCACAACAGGCGCTGGTTTGTAGATCGTTTTTAGTTTTAAGAATTTTGCCGTAGTATTCTTGAACGTCCTCACGAATTTCGGTACTGGTCTTCACATTAAATCTCCTGAGCGTTGAAAAGAGTGGTAAAAGTTTTTTCCACCCCTATAAGTCGAACTGGTTCCCTACTTAA